>NZ_BAAGYK010000062.1:0-16035 GCF_054779355.1 Azotobacter armeniacus | reverse complement strand
AAGTTCAACGCCAAGCTCGCCGCGCTGAAGCCGGGCATGCCCTGGGAGCCGGGCGTGGCGCTGACCCCGCTGCCGGAGCCGGGCAAGAGCGACTTCCTCAAGACGCTGGTGGCCGACGCCCAGGCCAAGGGCGCCAAGGTGGCCAACCCGGGTGGCGGCGAGGCGCGCGAGACGTTCTTCTACCCGGCGGTCCTCTACCCGGTGACCCCGGAGATGCGCGTCTACCAGGAAGAGCAGTTCGGCCCGCTGGTGCCGGTGGTGCCCTACCGTGACCTGCAGACGGTGATCGACTACGTGCGCGAGTCCGATTTCGGTCAGCAGCTGTCGATCTTCGGCAACGATCCGGCCCAGGTCGGCCAACTGGTGGACGCCTTCGCCAACCAGGTGGGTCGGATCAACATCAACGCCCAGTGCCAGCGCGGCCCGGACAGCTTCCCGTTCAACGGTCGCAAGAACTCGGCAGAAGGCACCCTGTCGGTGTACGACGCATTGCGGGTGTTCTCGATCCGCACCCTGGTGGCGACCAAGTTCCAGGAAGACAACAAGCGGCTGATCAGCGAGATCATTCGCCAGCGCGAGTCGAGCTTCCTGACCACCGACTACATCTTTTGATGTGCGGCGCCGGACAGCGCTTTCTCGTCTGTCCGGCGAGTCATGCGGGACATGCGCCTCATATCTGCTCCGGGTTCGGGCGGAGGGTGAGTCGATGTCCCGGTGGCGAGTTATATCTAGTCTTTACGCGGAATTTGCTCTAATATTGCATCAGATGAATCGATTCACCATTTGCCCAATTTGAAGAGCTTTTCGGGTCTGGGGGCACGCCTTCATACCTTGAATAAATAAAATAAGAAGGTTTCCTGTCATGTCTCAGTGTGTATCTCCACACCTCCCATCTGTCTGTCTTTTCCATTGCCTGCATGTCTCGACTCATGGTTCCCGGCTGAGCGGTTCCGTGCCTGTGATTCCGGATGGGCAACTCCGGCACTCCTGGATCACGCCTGGCTGGCAGGACCGCTGGCTGGCCGCCCAACTCAAGGCCGGCAATTCCTGAA
The DNA here is from genome assembly GCF_054779355.1 of Azotobacter armeniacus. Classification (NCBI taxonomy): domain Bacteria; kingdom Pseudomonadati; phylum Pseudomonadota; class Gammaproteobacteria; order Pseudomonadales; family Pseudomonadaceae; genus Azotobacter; species Azotobacter armeniacus. The sequence continues at coordinate 14,983 of NZ_BAAGYK010000062.1, read as the reverse complement.
GAGCCTTGGAGCCATACAGAGCAGGGCATCCCAGCACCTCGATCAGAATCGGCTGTGGCAGCGTTTGTAGGGTAGCGCTGTCTTATTCTCGCCACCGAAAGGGGGTTTTTACCCCTGATTTTTGTCCTTCATCGGTAGTTGACGACAATGAAGAGCAACCATGACCAGCCTTCGCTCCGTAGTCCCTTCGTGGCCGGTTTTTCCCCGACCCACACGGGACTCCTTTCGAATATCGGTGTCCAGGCAATCATTCTGAACTTCCGCAATTTCCCCGCCGACATCACCCAAGGATCCTCACCCAAGGATCCGGGCGTTTGTCGCCGTAATAGGCGCAGTCCTTCACTTCGTGGAAAACAATAAAGAATCGGAGCGCATATGAAGAGAAAATCGATGAAAAAGGCACTTTATCCGCTGTGTGCCTTTCTTGCATTTCCCCTGGCAGCCCAGGCGGTCAATTTCAGCGGCTATTACCGCCTCGGGGTCGGCGGCAATACCAAAGGCGGTACGCAATCCTGCTTCCAGTTGCCCGGCGCGCCCTCGAAATACCGGCTCGGTAACGAGTGTGAGCTGTGGAGCGAACTTGCCTGGGATCACGATATCGCCCTTGCCGATGGGTCGACGATCTCCGGCATGGTCATGGGCGGCTTTTACAACCCCATTGGGCATAGGCCGAAGTTCAAGGACTCCAACGAACATGGCGGTGGCTCCTCACGGATCCAGCAGATGTTCGTCGAGTGGAAGAACGCCGCGGTGCTCAACGGCGGCAACTTCTGGGTCGGGCGCCGCTACTACAAGCGGAATGACATCCACATAACCGACTTCTACTACTGGAACCAGAGCGCCACCGGTTTCGGTTTCGACGAAGTGCCCATCGGCGACCTGCGCTACAGCTACGTCTTCTCGCGCAAGGACAGTTATTGGCAGAACCCCTACGTCACCCGCCATGACTTCAACGTCAACGGCTTCAAGACCAACCCCGGCGGTGAAGTGGAGGTGGGCGTCAGCTATCTGCAAAAGCCGAGCGGCGAGGATACCCACAGCGGCTGGTCGGTGGCCGTGCAACACAAGCAGAAGGGCTTTCTCGGCGGAAAGAACACCTTCGCCCTGCAATACGGCGAGGGGCCGGGCACGTCGCTGGGCTACACCGGCGATACCAGCCAGGATAAGGAAAACAAGAGCTGGCGCATGGTGGAGTACTTCGACTGGCAGACCACGGAGCGTTTCGGCGGCCAGTTCCAGCTGATCTACCAGAAGGACGTCCGTCCCGATGGCGACAACATGCGCTGGCTGTCGGTCGGCATGCGGCCGGTCTACGCCTTCACCGAGACGTTCAAGCTGGCTGCCGAGATCGGCCACGACCAGATCAAGGCGACCGACGGCACCCGCAAGCTGACCAAGTTCACCATCGCCCCGACCTGGTCGCCGGCCGGCCCGGGCTTCTGGACGCGTCCGGAACTTCGTGTCTACTACACTTACGCCACCTGGAACGAGGCGGCGCAGCGCGCGGCCACCGAAATGAACCCCGACTCCGCGCTGTCCGAGACCGGCGCCTTCGGTACCGACCGCCACGGCGGCAACTTCGGCGTGCAGGTGGAATACTGGTGGAAATGAAATAAAGCGGATCGATTCGACAGCGCAAGCCTGGAGGCATTTTTCATGCTGCCAGGCCTTCGCTATTGGGCTGATATCGCTTCTACTCGAATGCATATTCGAGTTCTGCCAGTTGGTTCGACAAGCCAATTGGACTCCCAAGATTCCGATATTGCGTTGCTGTTCTCGTCATAGACGAGTCACTACGGCTTGTCTCGAAACGTCGGTCATTTTGACTCGAGTTGAGCACCGGGCTGCTTGGCCGCCTGAACCCCACAGCCGGTAACTCCAGGGCGCCGTTTGGGAGGTCGTCCAGCAGCAGGTAGACGCCGACGAAGCCGGGTCGGTCGTAGCCATAGCCCACGAGCGCCAGATCGAGAATAGCGAATAGCTTGACGAGCAGGCGAAGACAAACAGTAGACCGCTGACCGGCCAGTACTTGCGTTTGAACGACAGGCGCATGGAGTGGTTCTTTTGTTTTTATTAAAGGTAACGTTAACATATTGGCGTATTACGTCACTTTCGTGGCTTGCTGTCAAGCACTATTGGCCTGTCTGGTTAATCCAATAACTCATTCCGAATAACTGCCAGCTTTGCTCGATGCACCGAGCCGATAATCGACTCAGCCGTTTTGTTCCAGCGGAACGGCTTGGCCGAATGTTCGTTATGAGCCTCGATGAACCGACGAATAGCCGCTCTCAGATCAGCCACGCTGCTGAAGGCGTCACGATAAAGCGCCCGTTTTTCCAGCTGAGCGAACCAGCCCTCCACGGCGTTCAGCCATGAGGCGCTGGTCGGCGTGAAGTGCAGCTTGAAACGGGGATGCTTCCCCAGCCACTCCTTGACGGCCGCAGTCTTGTGAGTCGAGCTATTGTCCAGAATCACATGCAGGTCCAGCTCGGACGGGGTGCTGCGGTCGATCTGTCGCAGGAACTCGAGAAACTCCCTGGCCCTGTGTCGCTGAGTGATACGGCCCATGACCTTGCCCGTCAGGATGTCGAAGGCGGCATACAAGCTGGCCGTCCCATGACGCTTGTAGTCATGCGTCCGCCGCTCAACCTGCCCGGGCTTGAGCGGCAGCATGGGCTGCGTGCGATCCAGCACCTGGATCTGCGTTTTTTCGTCAACAGACAGCACAAGGGCGTTGTCGGGCGGATTCAAGTACAGCCCGACGACATCGACCACTTTGTCTGTAAAGTGCGGATCGTTACTGATCTTGAAGGTTTTCAACCGGTGCGGCTTAAGATCGGCAGCCGCCCACACCTGTGCGACTTGCCAGATGCTGACCCCAGCGTACCTGGCCATCAATCGCAGGCTCCAGTGGGTAGCCTCGCGCGGCACCCGCTGGGTCGTCAGCGTCAGGATTTCCTTGATCTTCGCCTCGTCGAGCTTGCGCGGTGCTCCGCTGCGCCGCAGGTCACTCAGTCCCTCAAGGCCAGCCTCCTGATAGCGCTTGCGCCATTTGAAGATCACTGGCGCGGAGACGTGCAGCTGCTCGCTGATCTCCTTGGGCGTGAGGCCATTGGCCAGCAGCAACAGAATTCTGGCTCGCTGGCCGATGCTCTGAGGCAGCGACCCCATGCGCAGCCAGCCTTGCAGCTTATCGGCATCACCGGGGTTCAAGAGAAAAGGGGCTGCTGGCCGGGCCATATGAATGCTCAATCCACGGCGATAGAGCGCACAGTATACTGGCCCGGCATTGGATTAACGAACTTTACAGACAGTCCACTATCCTCTAATGAGGCGAGTGTAATTAGATTTTGATGAGATCTTGGCGAGGGCTTTCCGAACAGGCCCGGCAGATTCTGTCTGGTATCCCGGCATGCCCGGCCACGATCACAGTGGCACGATCGTCACTTCGCAGTGATACACCGATGTTCAGGTGTTTAAAGGAAGAAATATGAGCTGGAGCGAGTAGGGGAGTACGGAACCCCGCTCGGCACGGAGATCTTTCATCGTTGTTTGATATGGCACTGGGCAGTCGAGGCATCGCTTGCCCAGCGCCATAGGGGACGCTCAGCTCACTTCGCGAGCTTTTCCGAGACGATGGGGTAATGGTCCCAGACCTTCTGGTCGGTCAGCGAACGGACCAGCTTGATGTATTCGGCGTGGCTCCAGGCCAGAGGGGTGGCGGTGTTCGTGCCTTCGCCCTTCACGTAATTGTGGCGGCTGTTGTTGCCCACGCCGTCCCAGACCTGTTCCGGCAGCATCATGCCTTCGTTGGCGAACAGTTCCATGGCCTTGACGTAGGTATTCTTGAGCTGCGCCAGCTGCTCGGCGCTCAACGCCTTGGCCCCCTCCGGCAACTGGGCCTTGCTGCGTGCCAGCTCGTAATGACCACGCTCGCCGGTAAAGATGGGCCAGACGCGGCCGCGGAGCCCGGAGTTCAGTACGGGAGCCTCGGTTGCCGGGAAGTTGATGGCGGAAGATTCGCTCTCGCCGTAGCCATCGTTGCCATAGCGGCGCCAGCCAGGGAATTCGCCCTCGACTCCCGGGTAGGTGAATACGTACTTGACCTTCAGATTCTCGGGCAACTCCTGGCTGTCGAGTTCGTCCAGACTGCCGACGATGTGCGGATCGGTGGCGGGACGGACGCCGTAACGCACCAGCTCCAGGAAGCCGGCATCGAGAACCTGGCTTTCCGGCAGTCCGGGGCGGCTGTTGTTGTCGAGCAGGGGGGCGCCGTCGTTGGGGTTGTCGTTCTGGGTGATGCGCAGGTAATAGCGTCCGTCGCCCAGGCTGCCGTTTTGGGTGAACATGCTCGCTTCCAGCTTGTCGGAGTAGCCTTTCGCGGCGCTCAGGAAGCTTTGCGCCGCCTCGGCATCACCAGCATGGCCGGCGAGTTCGGAGGCTGCCACCAGACCTGCGATGACCGCTGCCGTGGTCGACGGCGAGTAGCCCCATTGCTCTTCCCAACGCTCCTGCTGGGTCTGCGGCGGGACGACCTTCCAATCGTTCCAGCCGACCTTCACCTGACCACCCTTGACCAGGAATTCTGCCGCCGGCTTGAGCATGCTCTGGTACCAGTGTTTGATCTGGGCATCGTCCAGTACGCCGGCCTGCCACAGTTTCCAGCCCAGCATGATGGGCATGGCGGTCTGGTCGAGCTGTACCCCGACCCATTCGATCTCGCCATCGACATGGGTTTTCTGCAGGAACCAGCCGGTGGCGCCGGAGGCGTCATCCTTGGCTTTGCCGTCCTGCTTCTGTTCGTGGATATAGGCCGAGGTGTCGCCTTGCATGAGCGAGGTGGCCTCGGTGACCTGGACTTTCTTCAGGTATTCGAAGGCGACCTTCGGCGTCTGCCGGTCGCCCAGCGCCAGCAGCGCCATCGCGCACTGGTAGAAGTCGCGCGGCCAGACCGCCTTGTAGCCGGTGGTGCCCTTCGAGGCCGGCACCGTCTCGCCCCAGGGATTGGACAGGGAGGCGATCAGCGCGCCGGCGTGGGTCTTGTCCTCCTGGGCCTTGAGCACCAAGGCGCTGACGTTGAGCAGCTTGCCGTTGTCCGTGCTTTGCGCGTACATGGCCGGCAGACCGGACAGAGAGGCCAGATAGTCCTGCCAGCCGATCGCCTCGCCCTCGCCGTTGTAGTGGGCCAGCACCTTGGCGTAGCCGCGGGCGAGCGTCTTATCCGCCGCCTGGTCGGCCTGCTGGCGGTTTTTCCCGAAGCCGACGACCAGGTCGATAGTGGTCGTGGTTCCCGTCTGGGGTATGCGTGCCAGCAGGGTGACGTTGCCCGGCTGATCTCCAGTGCTGGTGTACTGGTTGTCGAGCTTGCCGTCCTTCAGGTCGGTCAGACCGTCGGAGGTTCCGGCGAAACCGACGGTGGCGCTCTCCAGGGGCCGGCTCGCCTTGACCACCAGTGTCGTCTCGCCTTCCTGGGCGTACAGCGCCTGATTGTCGACGAAGGCGGAGTCGCCGCTGCCGTTGTTGCCGATGGCTGGATCAACATGCACATAGGCCTGGATGCCCGGCTCCTTGCTGCGGAAGATGACCCGCATCATCAGGGAATTCGCGTCTGGATCGGTGAAGACGTGCTTCTCGATCTCGTAGCGGCCCTGCTTGTCGCGGTTGATGATCTTGTAGGCCAGCGAGGTAGGGCGGCCTTCGCCGTCGACCGACAGGTACTGCACTTCGCTGTCGGTGTCCTGTGCTTCCAGGTCCAGGAAGTCGGGGCCCTGGATTACCAGTTGCATTTCGCGCAGTTGGGCTTCGTGGATCAGCCCGAACATGGTTTCGGTTACTATCCCCTGGGCCAGGGAAAACCAGACTCTCGAGACTTCGCCGGTGGCCGCGTCGGAGGCGTATTGGCCGTCCTTGTACTGCTCGTAGGAGGTACCGATACCGGTTTTTCCCGAATAGGACCAGAACGGCGCCGCTCCCGGGGCACCTGGGGCCACGTTCGTCGAGCCGCCGGCCGCGCCCATCGCGGCCTGACTGATTCCCAGAGCGCCTATCAGGACGCTCAGCAGTGTCTTGCGAAACCTTACTGGCTGCTGCATATGACCTTCTCTTTTTCTTGTGTAATGGTTGGGGAGACGCCGCCTTGCGGCGTTGGTGAGCGAAGCCGCTGGCTCGGGCATGCCGGCGCCTAGTGGCCTTGCAAAGACGCCTTATCGGCCATGATGGCCCGCGCTTGCCGGCTCGCGCGGCGAGACGACTGTGGCACCGCCGGCACCGGCACTTGTGAGCAGGGGAATGGCATCGAACGGGGAAAGGGAGCGGAACGTACTGCCCTTGAGGATGGCAGCCGTGTATAGAAAGAGTGTCTGACAAGCCGTAAGTCTGCCGCCAGTGGCGACGTTCATGGGGGCTGGCGCGTAGTCAAAGATAACCATAAGAACACCTTGGTACTTAGGCAGCGCTGTCTTTATGAGCTCTACACTCACCGCAAAGCGCATCTGCCACCGTGATCTTGTTGTTTTTATCCCTTCTCGTTCGGGCTGCTGGCGCACCGAGACGAACAGGTGATTAAGCGAGACACAAACTCGATTGGCAAGGCGACTGCCGGCTTTATCGAGGTAGCGCTATCTTATTCATGAACCTTTATGTTTGGCAAGTTAACTTTAACACAGACTAATCGCGCCAAGAGTTGCGCCGGGGGAGTCGTTACCCCGTTTGAGGGACATGCTGGAGACGTACTGGCGTGCCCAAAACAGGGGCTGCTGTTCTGAAGAGGCTGAAGCTCTGCCTGTCGTCCGGAAGGCCTTGGCCTCCCGGACGACGGATCGCGCTCAGCGTGCCGAGATGACGTTCAGGGCAGCGGGGTTGACCAGGTTGGCCGGACGCTGGCCGGCCAGCGCCGCCAGCAGGTTGTCGACGGCGCAGCGCGCCATGGCCTCGCGGGTTTCGTGGGTGGCCGAGCCGATATGCGGGGTTGCCACCAGATTGTCCAGGCGCAGGAGCGGCGAGTCGGCGGGCAGGGGTTCGCGCTCGAACACATCCAGCCCGGCGGCTCGGATGCGCCCGGCCTGCAGGGCTTCGACCAGCGCCGGCTCGTCGACCACCTTGCCGCGGGAGATGTTGATCAGGATGCCCTCCGGGCGCATCCGCGCCAGTTCCCGGGCGCCGATCAGCCCGGCCGTGGCGGCGGTCAGCGGCACCGTCAGGCAGACGAAGTCGGACTCTTCCAGCAGCGCCTCCAGCGAGCGGTAGCTGGCGGCGTAGCGCTGCTCGACTTCCGGCTTGGGCGACGAGCTGTGGTAGAGGATCGACATGCCGAAGCCGAAGTGCCCGCGCTGGGCCAGGGCCTCGCCGATGCGGCCCATGCCGACGATGCCGAGGGTCTTGCCGTGCACGTCGCTGCCGAACTGCGCGGGGCCGATGCTCTTCTGCCACTGCCCGGCGCGCACCCAGGCGGCCAGCTCGGTGACCCGTCGGGCGGTCGCCAGGATCAGCGCGAAGCCGGTGTCGGCGGTGGTCTCGGTGAGTACGTCGGGGGTGTTGCAGAGCAGGATGCCGCGCCGGGTCAGGTAGTCCAGGTCGTAGTTGTCCACCCCCACCGAGACGCTGGCGACGGCCTCCAGCTTTGGCGCCAGGTCGAGCAGTCCGGCGTCCAGCTTGAGGCTGGCGCCGAGCAGGCCGTGGGCGCTGGGCAGGGCGTCGCGCAGGCGGGCCAGGCCGTCGGCCGACAGGTTGTCGATGCAGGTGACCTGCGCCTGTTGGCGCAGGCGGGTCATCAGTTCGGTGGAAAGCTTCTTGTAGAGAACGATGTTCTTCATGGCTGCAAACTCCTCAGGGATTGGTCGCCGGCCGCGGCTGGCGGCCGGGCAGCGGCGCCGGGCGATCGCCGCTGGTGGGGTTGAGCAGCAGGGTCAGCACCACCGCGATCAGCAGCGCGCCGCTCATCAGCAGGAAGGAAGCCCCCGGCCCGCCGGTGGCGCCGTTCAGGTAGCCGACCAGCCAGGAGCCGGCGAACGAGCCCAGCGCGCCCATGCTGTTGATCAGCGCCATGGCGCCACCGGCGACGTTGGCCGGCAGCACTTCCGGAACGATGGCGAAGAACGGCCCGTAGGGGGCGTACATGCAGCCGCCGGCCACCACCAGGAGGGCGTAGGACAGCCAGAAGTGCTCGCTGCCCAGGGCGTAGGAGCCGTAGAAGGCCAGCGAGGCGATCAGCAGTGGCGGCCAGACGAAGACCTTGCGCTGCTGGAAGCGGTCGGAGGCCCAGGACACGCCGAGCATGCCGATCACCGCGGCCAGGTAGGGCAGCGACGACAGCCAGCCGGCCTGGACGATGTCCAGATTGGCCGCATCCTTGAGGATCGATGGCAGCCAGAGGACCAGGCCGTAGACGCCGATGCTCCAGCAGAAGTACTGCACCGAGAGCAGGATCACCTTGGGCGAGCGGAACGCCTCGCGGTAGTTCTTCACCGGCTTCAGGCCCTGCTGTTCGGCAGCCAGCGCCTGCTGCAGGTCGTCCTTCTCCTGTGCCGTGAGCCAGTCGGCCTGGGCCGGGCGGTCGTCCGCCAAGCGCCACCAGATGAAGGCCCAGAGTACTGCCGGCAGGCCCTCGATGATGAACATCCAGCGCCAGTCGAAGTGCTCGATCAGGTAGCCGGACACCACCGACATCCAGAGGATGGTCACCGGATTGCCGAGGATCAGGAAGGTGTTCGCCCGCGAGCGTTCGGCACGGGTGAACCAGTGGCAGAGGTAGATCAGCATCGCCGGCATCACCGCAGCCTCCACCACGCCGAGCAGGAAGCGGATGGCGATCAGCAGGTAGACGTTGGGGATGACCCCGGTGAGGGTCGCCAGGCTGCCCCAGAGGATCAGGCTGACGAAGATCAGCTTCTTGACGCTGCGCCTCTCCGCATAGATCGCGCCGGGCACCTGGAAGAAGAAGTAGCCGAGAAAGAACAGCGCGCCGAGCAGCGACGACAGCCCGGGGGTGATGTTCAGGTCCGCGGCCATCCCGGAGGCGGCAGCGAAGCCGTAGTTGGCGCGGTCCAGGTAGGCCAGGCTGTAGGTGATGAAGATGATCGGGATGAGGTACCACCAGCGACGGCTGGCGAGACGGGGACTTTGCATGGGTGTCTCCTGAGCTTGTTGTTTTTGTGGCAACAGGTACCGGCGGAGCCGGCAGTTATCGATCAGGCGTTTTGGGGCTGGGGCTCCTCCGACAGTTCGTGGCGATGGGGCAGGCCCTCCATATCGCCGATGCACTGCACGGCGCGGCTGCCGAAGGCATTGCCACGCTTTAGCGCCTGCGGGAAGTTCAGGCCTTCGAGCAGGGCGCTGACCACGCCGACGGCGAAGGCATCGCCGGCGCCGACGGTGTCCACCACGTGAGCGACCGGCACTCCGGCGATGCGCCCTTCGGCGTCGGCCGTGCGGTAGTAGGCTCCTTCGGGACCGAGCTTGATCACCACCGCCTCGGCACCGCGCTCCAGGTAGAAGGCGGCGATGTCGGCAGGGCTCTGGTAGCCGGTCAGCAGACGGCCTTCCTCGAGGCCCGGCAGCACCCAGTGGGCGAGGGCTGCCAGGGCATTGATCTCGGCGATCATCCGGGCTTGGCTCGGCCACAGCGACGGGCGCAGGTTGGGGTCGAAGGACAGGCTGCGTCCGGCGTTGCGCATGCATTCCATGAGTTCACGGGAGAGCGCGCGGCAGCTCTCCGAGAGCGCCGGAGGAATGCCGGTGGCGTGCAGATGGCGGGCCTGCAGCAGTTCGGGAACGAGGTCGGCGGGCGACAGGTGGCTGGCCGCAGAACCGCGACGGAAATACTCCACCCGCGGATCGCCGCCATCGGTTTCCCGGGATTTCAGCTGGAAACCGGTGGGATGTGCCGGGTCGACCTGCACGTGACGGCAGTCGAGTCCTTCGCGAGTCAGGCTGTCGAGCACGAAGCGGCCCAGCGAGTCGTCGCCGACCCGGCTCAGCCAGTTGACCTTGAAGCCCAGCCGCGACAGGCCGATGGCCACGTTGCTGTCGGCGCCGGCGATGCGCTTGCCGAAGCGCTCCACCCGGGCCAGGTCGCCGCTGTCCTCGGCGACGAACATGGCCATGGTTTCGCCGAAACAGAGCACGTCGATATCACGCATGCTGGCGCTCCTCCTGCGGCTGGCCGAGGCGGGAAAGGAGTTCGATGTGCTGGCGGCTGACCGCCAGCAGGTCGTCGCCCTGCAGGGGGTACTCGATGGCGCGCGGCACGCCCGCCGGGAACTGGCGGAACAGGCGCTGCCACTGCTGCAGGTCGACGGGCTCGGGGGGGAGGGCCACCCGCTTGCCGTCGTCGTTGCGCCCGACCGCCTTGCAGTGCACGTAGCGCACGTAGCGGCCGAGACGCTGGGCGGCCTCGTCGACCGGCTGTTCCTGCCAGAGCCAGTTGCCGATGTCGAAGGTCATGCCGATGTCGAGGTTCCGGGCCTCAGCTTCGGCGAAGAACGCCTGCAGCGCGTCGATGCGCCCGCCCTGGGCGGTCTGGTCGTTCTCCACTAGCAGTTGCAGCGGCTGACGCTCCACCAGGCGCGCCAAATCGGATAGGTCGGCCCCTGCGCGGTAATGGCCGAGCGAGACCTTCAGCCAGCGCGCGCCACAGACCAGGGCGCGCGCCAGGGTTGGCTCAAGAGCATCGGCGAGCCGGCCCTGCGTGGTCCACAGTTCGAGCGGTACGGAATACAGGCAGTCGAGCCCCAGGGTGCAGAAGGCGCTGGCCAGGGCGCGCGGGTCCGGCGGGGTGGCGAACAGTTCCTCGCGCAGTTCGGCGCGGGCGGCGCCGGCCTTGGCCAGCAGCGGCAGGAAACTAGCCTGGCCGCGCTCGCGCACAAGGCTGGCGCCATAGCTGGAAAGACTTACGGAGACGGGGTAGAGGGGCATTGTCGTTATTCCTCTGAAACCGGTTTCATTTTTGGCCGAACGATCCGCCGGCAGGTTGCCGGCAGGCTGTCAGCCGCGTGGGTGGGTGGAGCCTCGGACGATCAATTGTGCTTTGAAATCGAAGTGGCGGGCCGGCTCCCGGTCGCCCCGCAGGCGACCGAGCAGGCACTCGAAGGCGGTCACGCCTATCTCGTTGGTCGGCTGGGCGAGGGCGGTGATGCCGCTACCCACCAGGGGATACCAGTCGAGGTCGTCGAGGGCGATCAGGCCGATCTCCTCGAACAGCCGGCAGCCGAACTCGCGCAGTTGCCGGGTGGCAGCCAGAGCGGCCATGCCGTTGGCGGCGAACAGCGCCTTGGGGCCGGGGCCGGGGGCGCCGAGAAAGTTCTGCAGGGTGTTGCGGAAGGCGTCGCCGGTCTGCAGCACCTGACCCTTGAGCAGGGGGCGCCGGGCGATTTCGGCGTGGAATGCCGCGACGCGCTCCTGGCGCGAGCTGGTGCCGTCCAGGGGCTCGCTGACCAGCAGCAGGTCGCGGTAGCCGCGTTGCTGCAGATGCTCCAGGGCTTGGTGCACCGCATCGCTGTTGTCCAGCCCGACCAGATCGGCCTGCAGCGCCTCGACCTTGCGGTCCACCAGTACCATCGGCAGATCGCTGTGCAGGGACTGCAGTTCGCCGGCGTGGTGGCCGAGCGTGTTCACGATCAGGCCCTCGATGTTGTACGAGCGCAGGGCCGCCAGATGCTGGCTTTCCTGCTCGGTATCGCGGTCGGTGTTGCATACCACCAGGCTGTAGCCATGCTGGCGGCAGGCGGTTTCCACGCCATGCATCACGGCCACGGAATAGGGGTTGAGGATATCGGCGACGAGCATGCCGATCAGGCGGGTACGGCCGCGCTTCAGGCCGCGGGCCATCTGGTTCGGACGGTAGTCGAGGCGCTCGATGGCTTGCTCGATGCGCAGGGCGGTGGCATCGGCGAGCAACTGGCGGTCGCCGCCGATGTAGCGTGACACGCTGGCCTTGGAGACGCCGGCGGCTTCGGCCACTTCGCTGATGGTGACGCGGCTGCGGGCGGACAGAGACGGACCGTTCACGGACCTGGAACCTCTTCTTCTTGGTGTTATAGGCTGGCTTTCATCGCGGTGAAACCGGTTTCAGGAAACCGCAAAAACAATTCGGCGTCAAGGGGAAAGCTGCTCGATCCGGAAAAAAACACAGCCTCAGGACATGCCTGGCCTGTTTCCGAAGAGATGCAGTCGCACGGCAAAGGCTGCCAAAGGCAATACCTCGAGCATCAAGGGGGCGTTGTTCGATGAGCGGGCGGCCTGGGTCGCGATGGTGGGCATGTTCCCCGACTTGCGGGTGAGGGTTGCACGCGTCCCTGCGTGCCGGGTGCCTCAGACCTGCTTCAGGCGGTCCGCCAAACGCAGGGCGAGGGCGGCGATGGTCAGGGTGGTGTTCACCGAACCGACGGTGGGCATCACCGCGCCGCCGGCGATGTACAGGTTGGCGTGATCGTGGGTGCGGCAGTCCTTGTCCACCACCGAGGTCTTCGGGTCGTTTCCCATCAGGGCGGTGCCACCGATGTGGTTGTTGTTGGCGAAGCTGTCCTCGAAGACCACCTCCGTGCCGCCCAGCAGCTTCGCCGCGTGGGTATAGACCTCGCGGGTGTGCGCGGCGCTCTTGCGCACGTAGTCGTCCATCGTGTAGGTGAACTCCGGCTTGGGAATACCGGCCACGCTTTCCGTGGCGCTGGGCACGATGCGGTTCTCCGGACGGGGGAGGATCTCGTGGAAGCTGTCGAAGCGCACGAAGCGCGCGGCGCGGTCGCGGATCCTCTCCTCCAGCTCGGGGCCGAACAGCAGCGGCCCCTGCTTGATCAGTTCGGCGGCGACCTGATCGACGCGCGACAGGTTGGACAGGTGGATCTTCTTCGAGGCGTACTGGCTGCGGAAGGCGCCGTCGCGGAAGTCGATCAGCGAGGTCATTTCCTGCGGGCCGCGGCCGGGCCAGAGCTCCTCGTTGGCGTAGAAGCGGACTCCGGTGCCGGGATGGTCCATGAGGTTGCGACCGACCAGGTCCGAGCTGTTGCCGACGTCGGACATCAGCATCAGCTTGGGCGTCTCGACGCCGTTGGCGGCGAGCACGAAGGTCTTGCCCTCGACGCGGTGCTCGTTGCCCTGCGGGTCCTTGTAATGGGCGGCGACGATGCGTCCGTCCTGGCTCTTCTCGAGCTTGAACACCACGGCGTTCTCGATCAGCCGGGCGCCGGCCTTCTCGGCCTTCTCGACATGGACGATGCCGTTGTACATGGCGCCGATCGGGCAGATCGGCATGCAGTTGTTGTTGCCGCAGCAGGGCGGCCGGCTATCGTAGGACCGGCTGTTGCGCGCCACCGGCTCGGTGACCACGCGGTAGCCGTTGGCGTTGAGCACCGTCTTGACCCGCTCCTCGTTCCACGACAGCGGCAACGGCTGCATGGGATAGGACGCCGAGCGCGGCGAGCCGAGGTCCACGTCGCCCGGACCCCAGACGCCCAACTCGACCTCGGCGCGGGTGTACCACGGCTCCAGGTCGGCGTATTCGATCGGCCAGTCGAGGCCGACGCCATAGAGGCTCTTCAGCTTGAAGTCGTTGGGCAGGAAGCGCCAGGTCGAGGCCGCCCAGTGCCAGGTGGTACCGCCGACGGCGCGGATGTACTGCACGTCGTAAGGGTGCTCGCCCTTCTGGATCAGGTAGTTGTTGTTCGGATTGAATTCCGGGTGCGGGGCATGGGCGGGTGACGGGTAGGGCGCCTGGTTGTCGGACTTGTCCGGTTGCTTGCGGAAGCGTTCGGCAATCTCGTGGCGCGCGAGGCGCGGACCGGCCTCGAGGATCAGTACGTCCTTGCCGACCTTGGCCAACTGGTGGGCAACCAGGCTGCCGGCCACGCCGGAGCCGACGACGACGAAATCCGCCTTTTGCGTGGTGGCCATGCTCAAGCCCTCCGCAGGACTGGTTTTTCGGCCCAGGAGCCGGGGTTGCCGAAGCAGAAGGCACGGGGTGTCAGGGCGCCCTCCACTGCCGCGAACATCAGGGCGTCCTCATAGGTGACGACCGTGGCGGTGTAATCGCTGCCGACCATGCCGAGATACCAGCCGGCTAGGATCTGCCGGGCCAGCTCCTGCTGGGGTTCGTCCAAGACTGGCGGAGTCTTCTCGAGCTGGGTCTTCAGCTCGCCGAGGTTCTGGGCAAAGGCGGCGTCGCGTTTGGCCAGGGCTTCGTAGAGGCTCTTGCCAATATTTCCGTCGAGGTCGTCGTGCCCGGTGAGTTGCTCGGACACGGCCATGAAGACCTTCAGTTCGTCCGAGGAGACCTCCGACCCTGCCCAGATGGAGCCGGCCGGGCTCAGCAACAGGGCGCCGGCGGCGGCGCCGACACAGGCGGCGCCCAGCAGGCGGCGACGGGAAAGGGAGAACGCAGACAAGGGCAAATCGGGGGTTACGGAACCATGTTCGGGCATAGAAGTTCCACGTTGTTGTTGTTTAGTCAATAAATTCGGATTAAGCCCCGTTTTTTACGGTGCATTCCGATGTTTTGTGTTTTTTAAAACATCATCATGCTACTACAAACTCTAAATTTCAGCTGAAAGGATTCAGTCGCCTGTCGGTCTCTTGGGGGCCGATGTGGAGGATGTCATGCGCTCCCCAGGCGCGCCCATCGCTCACGCAGAATCACCCGCTCAGAGGCGCGGCACTGGTGCCTCTCTTGATCTCGGTCGTCAGGTATGTGCAGGCAACAGCCAGGGGCAAATGGACAAGGCGAATGTGGTCGAGTCGCTGGGGCAGAGGCAGCGGTTGGCGCTGGGATGCGACACGAGGCAAGCTGCCGGCCTGCGCCGGCATGGTCCGGCTGGAGGAGGGGGGGCGAAGGGGCTGCTCGAGCGGGGGCGCGGTTGCGGGGAGGGCTAGTGGCCTGTTTGGTTGGTTCAATTATTATTAACGCGGCAATCAAATTCACGATATAAAGGGACATGAAAAAGATCGATGCCCGAAAGCTCTCTCGAGAAACTCAGGACCAGATGCGACGCCTGGC
>NZ_BAAGYK010000061.1:0-20535 GCF_054779355.1 Azotobacter armeniacus | reverse complement strand
TGGTGCGACCGGCTGATCGCCGGCTGGCGGCTGCAGGGCGAGGCGCCCAAGCCCTATGCGGCGGGTAGCTGGGGGCCCCTGTCTTCGATTGCACTGATCACCCGTGACGGGAGGAACTGGTATGGAGATTTCTGAACTCGATCTGCCGGTCGGGGTGGTGACCCGGTCGCTGACCGACGGCGCCGCCCTGGCCGAGGGCCTGGCCGACCGCGTGGCCGAGGTGCTGCGCCAGGCCATCGACACCGATGGCCGGGCCAGTCTGCTGGTATCGGGCGGGCGCAGCCCGATCCCCTTCTTCGAGGCGCTGTCTGCGCGTGAGCTGGACTGGCAGCGGGTGCAGGTCGGCCTGGTCGACGAGCGCTGGGTGGCGCCGGACCAGGACGGCAGCAACGAGGCGCTGGTGCGCCGCCATCTGCTGCAAGGCCCGGCCGCCGCGGCGACCTTCCTCGGCCTCTACCAGGCGGCGGCCAGCCTGGAGGAGGCGGCCCGCCAGGCCGGTCGGGCGCTGGCGGCGCTCAAGCGGCCGATCGATGCGGTGGTGCTGGGCATGGGCGAGGATGGCCACACGGCCTCGCTGTTTCCCGGCAGCCCGAACCTCGCCCAGGCGCTCGCCGGTACCTGCGTCGAGCCGTGCATGGCGATGCTCGCGCCGGTCGCGCCGCACCCGCGGATCAGCCTGACCTGGCCGGTGCTGGCGCGAGCGCGCCTGCGCTGTCTGGCCATCCAGGGCCCGGCCAAGCTGGAGACCCTGCGTCAGGCCCTGCGTGCCGATCCCCTGCGGATGCCGATCCGCGCCTTCCTCGGCGATCCGCTGGAAGTCTACTGGAGCCCCTGAGGGCGACGCCGCAAAGGAGCGCCTAGGTCCGGGCGTGGACAGCCAATCGGGATGGCCATATTAGCCGCATTACAAGATCAAGACAGACTAAGGAGGCCGTAACTCCATGAGCTACTACCAGCAAGCGTTCGACGTCACCAGCCTGCCTGCCTGGAAGGCTCTGCAGGAGCATCGCCTGGCCATGCAGAACTTCCATATGCGTGAGGCGTTCCTGAGCAATCCCGGGCGTTTCGACGACTTTTCCACCTCCAGCTGTGGCCTCTTCCTCGACTACTCGAAGAACCTCGTCACCCAGGAAACCCGCGACCTGCTGGTCAACCTGGCCCGCGAGGCGGGCCTCGCCGAGGCCACCCGGGCGATGTTCGACGGCGAGCCGGTCAACGCCTCGGAAAGCCGCCCGGCCCTGCACACCGCCCTGCGCCGCCCGATGGGCGACAGCCTGATCGTCGACGGCCACAACCTGATGCGCGACGTGCATGCCGCCCTGGCGCAGATGACCGACATCGTCGGGCGCATCCACAACAAGCTGTGGCGCGGCTACAACGACAAGGCCATCACCGACGTGGTGAACATCGGCATCGGCGGCTCCTACCTCGGCCCGGAGCTGGTCTCCGAGGCGCTGTTGCCCTACACCCAGCAGTCCGGCGTGCGCTGCCACTACCTGGCGAACATCGACGGCAGCGAGTTCCGCGAGCTGACCGCGCGGCTGAACGCCGAGACCACCCTGTTCATCATCTCCAGCAAGACCTTCGGCACCCTGGAAACCCTGAAGAACGCCCAGGCCGCGCGCACCTGGTACCTGGCCAAGGGGGGGACCGAGGAAAAGCTCTATCGCCACTTCATCGCGGTGACCAGCAACAAGCAGGCGGCGGTCGAGTTCGGCATCCGCGAGAAGAACATCTTCCCGATGTGGGACTGGGTCGGCGGGCGCTATTCGCTGTGGTCGGCCATCGGCCTGCCGATCGCCCTGGCCATCGGCATGGCCAACTTCAAGGATCTGCTCTCCGGCGCCTACGCCATGGACTGCCATTTCCGCAACGAGCCGTTCGAGAACAACATGCCGGTGCTGCTGGCCATGCTCGGCATCTGGTACCACAACTTCTGGGGCGCGCAGACCCACGCCTTCCTGCCCTACGACCACTACCTGCGCAACTTCGTCAAGCACCTGCAGCAGATGGACATGGAGTCCAACGGCAAGAGCGTGCGCCAGGACGGCACGCCGGTGTCCTGCGGCACCGGCCCGGTGATCTGGGGCGGCGTCGGCTGCAACGGCCAGCATGCCTACCACCAGCTGCTGCACCAGGGCACCCCGCTGATCCCGGCGGACTTCATCGTGCCGGTGGTCAGCCACAACCCGGTGGCCGACCACCACCAGTGGCTGTACGCCAACTGCCTGTCGCAGAGCCAGGCGCTGATGTGCGGCAAGAGCCGCGAGGAGGCCGAGGCCGAACTGCGTGGCAAGGGCCTGGCGGAGGCGGAAGTGAAGCGCCTGGCGCCGCACAAGGTGATCCCCGGCAACCGGCCGAGCAACACCCTGGTGATGGAAACCCTCAATCCCAGCCGCCTCGGCGCGCTGATCGCCCTGTACGAACACAAGATCTTCGTGCAGGGGGTGATCTGGGGCATCAACTCCTTCGACCAGTGGGGCGTCGAGCTGGGCAAGGAGCTGGGCAAGAACGTCTACGGCCGCCTGACCAGCTACGAGGCGCCGCCCGCCGAGGATTCGTCCACCCAGGGCCTGATCGACTACTTCCGCGGCCGTCACCGCGGCTGATCCGAACGAGGTTGTGCACCCGGCAGACCGCGCCGCAAGGCGTGGTCCTGCCCGTACCTGAACAATAACTCCAAGAGGAAAGGTTAGATGAACGTCGAAGTCAGTCTGCAGGAGCGGTCGCAAGCCACAGCCGGGAAGACCGCTCCCATTTCCACGACCTTTGCTTTCGCCCTGGTGACGGCCCTGTTCTTCATGTGGGGGTTGTCTCATGGCCTGCTGGACGTCCTGAACCACCATTTCCAGGAAACCCTGAACATCTCCCGGGCCAAGTCCGGGCTCGTCCAGACGGCCTATTTCGGCGCCTACTTCATCATGGCGCTGCCGGTCGGGCTGTTCATGGAGCGCTGCGGCTACAAGGCCGGCATCCTGCTCGGCCTGGCCCTGTTCGCGATCGGCGCGCTGCTGTTCGTGCCGGCGTCCCTGGCCGCGACCTTCGGCGCTTTCCTGATTGCGCTCTTCGTGCTCGCCTGCGGCCTGGCCTGCCTGGAAGTGTCCGCCAACCTCTACGCCGCCGCGCTGGGCAATCCGGACAAGACCGTGCAGCGCCTGAACTTCGCCCAGTCCTTCAACGGCCTGGGGGTGTTCCTCGGGCCGATGATCGGCGGTGCGGTGCTCTACGCGCCGCCGGTCGAGCTCGCCGGCAGCACCATCGCGCCGACCTCGCTGATCTATGTGTCGCTCGCCGTGCTGGTGGTGGGGCTGATGGTAGTCTTCGCCCGCACCGCCTTCCCCGAAGTGGGCAGCGAGGTCGAGCGCGACGAGACTGCCGAGGCGCCGGCCGGGGAGAGCGTCTCGCTGTGGCGTCGCAAGAACTTCACCTTCGCCCTGCTGGCGCAGTTCTGCAACATCGGCGCCTATGTCGGCGTCGGGGCCTACTTCATCAACTTCGCCCTGGAGCACTGGCAGGGCAGCACGCCCCAGTTCTGTTCCTTCCTGCTATCGGTGGCGATGATCGGCTACATGATCGGCCGCTTCTCCGGCACCTGGCTGATGCGCCGCATTCCGGCCCGCAACCTGCTGGTGTTCAACGCCATCGCCTGCGCCTTCCTGAGCGTCGTCGCCATGCTGGCGGTGGAGAAGGTTTCGGTCATCGCGATGATCGGCATGTACTTCTTCATGTCGATCATGTACCCGACCATCTTCGGCATGGGCGTGCAGGGCCTGGGCCGGCAGACCAACCGGGGCGGCTCGATCCTGGTGATGGCCCTGGTCGGCGCCGCGATCCTGCCCCTGGTCATGGGCGCGATCGCCGATGCCGCCGGCATGGCGACGTCCTTCATCGTGCCGTTCGCCTGCTGTGTGGTGGTGGCGCTGTACGGGCTTTCCCAGAAGCCGGCCGAGTCCTCCGTGTCCAGCCTGGCCGCCAAGGCCGAATAAGCCGGCAGGCGCCGGGAAAACGGGTTTCCCGGCGTCATCGAAATCCGAGATCAAGAGGTGCGCAATGTTTCTAGTATGCGGCGAAGCGCTGTTCGACCTGTTCGTCGAGCCAGCGCACAGTGAATTGCCCCGGCAGGTAGGGTTCAAGGCGATTGCCGGTGGTTCTCCCTTCAACGTGGCGGTGGGACTCAGCCGGCTGGGGGTGGACTCCGCCCTGCTGACCGGGATCTCCACCGACTTTCTCGGCCTGCAACTGCGTCAGGTGCTGGAGGATGAGGGGGTGTCGACCCGCTACCTCGTCCCGCTCGATGCAGCCACCACGACCCTGAGCCTGGTCGCCGTGGATGCGCAGGGCGTGCCCCACTACAGCTTCTACGGGCATTCCGGGGCGGACCGCCAGCTGCGCCCGGAGCAGGTGCCCGCACTGGGCAGCGAAGTCCGCGGCATCCATGTCGGCTCCTATTCGCTGGTCGTGCAGCCGACCGCGGACACCCTCTACGGGCTGGTGGCCAAGGCCTCGCAGGAGCTGTTGATCACTCTCGATCCGAACGTCCGCCTCAATGTCGAGCCCGACCTCGACGTCTGGCGCGAGCGGATCGGCGCCTTCGCCCGGCATGCCCATCTGGTCAAAGTCAGCGAAGAGGACCTGGAACTGCTCTATCCGGGCAAGGACCCGGCGGCGATGGCCGAGGGCTTCCTGCAGCATCAGTGCCGCCTGGTGTTCCTCACCCGCGGCGAGCGCGGCGTGACCGTTTTCAGCCGTGTGTATGGCAGCTGGTCCCGCCCGGCCCAGGCGCTGACCCCGGTGGATACCGTGGGGGCGGGCGATACTTTCCAGGCGGCGCTGATCACCTATCTGACCGAGCAGGGCTTCGATCGCCCGGCCCTGCTCGACACGCTGGAGAAGTCTCACCTCGAGCAGATGCTCGCCTTCGCCCAGGCGGCGGCGGCGCTGACCTGCCAGCGCTGCGGGCCGGACCTGCCGCGCCGCCACGAGCTGGCGCCCTCGGCCAGCCAGTTGCAGCCGGTCGTCTAGAGTATCTTCAACGCAGCCCGTGTCGCCCTCTTCCCGCCGGGGGAGAGGGCTGGGGCGAGGGGATGCCGGACGTGCGACCCGTTTTCCCCGCCTCGGTCCGCCGAACGGGCGACGACAAGACCCAACGAACAGGAATTCATCATGAAGAAGCTTTCCGGCCTCGCCGGCCCGGGCGCCATCGCCAGTGCCACTCCCGCGCTGGCCCATGAATATGTCCTGATCGACAGCGACAAGGCCCCGCAGAACTGGAGCATCGACAGCCGGCAGCTGGGCATCGAGACCGACCGGCCGTTCTCGGTCACCCTGCGGACCCTGCACGGCGGGCGCCAGGAGGGCGTCAGCCTGATCGACATCGACACCGGCGCCATGAAGATCACCGTGGTGCCGACCCGCGGCATGAACGTGCTGTGCGCAGTCGCCGGCGACATCCGCCTGGGCTGGGATTCCCCGGTCGGGGAGGTGGTCAACCCGGCCTTCATCGAACTCAACGGCCGCGGCGGCCTCGGCTGGCTGGAAGGCTTCAACGAGCTGGTCACCCGCTGCGGCTACGAATGGGTCGGCCATCCCGGCATGGACAAGGGCGAACTGCTCACCCTGCACGGCCGGGTATCGAACATCCCAGCTTCCCGGGTAGTTCTCAGCATCGACGAGAAGCCCCCGTACACTATCCGTCTCAAGGGCGAGCTGAAGGAGCAGGCGTTCAAGAAGGTCGACTTCGCCATCGTCACCGAGCTGAGCACCGAGCCGGGCTCCCAGTGCTTCACCCTCAACGACACCCTGACCAACCGCGGCGACTACCCGCAGGAATTTCAGGCGCTCTACCACAACAACTTCGGTACACCGCTGCTCGAGCAGGGCGCGCGCTTCGCCGCCCCGGTCAGGCAGGTCTCGCCATTCAACGAGAGGGCCCGTGCCGAGCTCGCCGACTGGCAGAGCTATCGCGGCCCGACCGCGGACTACGACGAGACCGTCTACAACCTGATTCCCTACGGCGATGCGGTGGGCGACAGCCTGGGCGTGCTGCACAACCGCGCCGGCGATCGGGGCGTGGCGGTCGGCTTCAACGTCGGCCAACTGCCGGTGTTCTCCCTGTGGAAGAACACCGACACCGAGCGGCAGGGCTACGTCACCGGCCTCGAGCCCGGCACCAGCTTCTCCTACAACCGCCGCTTTCAGCGCCCGCTGGGCCTGGTGCCGACCATCGGCCCGAAGGAGCAGCGCCACTTCCAGCTCAGCTTCACGCTGCTCGCCGACAGGGCAGGCGTGGGCCAGGCCCTGCAGCGGATCGACGAGATCCAGGCGGGACGTCCGACCGAGGTGTGCGAAACGCCGCTGGTCGATCTGAGCCGGGAGTGATCCTGCCTCGCATCGCGGCGCGACGGGGTCTCCGGCTATCGTGTTCAGGTCCAGGGAAGACCTGAACCGGTTAGCCTGCTCGGCCTCGGTTCAGGGTGTATTCACCTGACTGGTAAAGTCATGTTCAGGGCTGCCTGGAGTCTGGGTGATTCTCTAATCCATGCAGCCACTTGTATCGGGATACAAATATTCAACGACATTGATCGCACCTGTGGAGTCCTTGTAAGTCATTTCGGCTGGAATGACGCCACAATAGGAAGGCGCCGGCCGAAGATACTCGACTTTTATCAGTTCGGCGACATCCACTTTCATGCCGTATTTATAGGGTTTGGCCTTGGAGGTCCGCTCCTCGGAAATAAGGATATTCGATGCCTCTAAGTCAATGGCGTCCGTGTTATTGATTTCAGCCATGGCTAGAGAGGCTGTCGTAAGTGCAGTCATGGCAAGGATCAATTTCATGGCTTTCATATTGAAAATGATGTCGATTTTTTTCCGTATGAAAAAAGAAGCCAGAGATGCGGAGCGTTTGGCTTGGCATCGGCTCTCGGAAAGTTGATAAGAAGCAGAGTCGTCTGGGTGGATCAGCTCTGGCTGACTTGTGCTCCGTGCTAGCTCGGGATCAGGTGCCGCCACGCCATGGCTACAGGGGGGCGCGAGGGCAACGTCACCTTGATGCTGGAAGAGCGCGCCTTCGGCTGGAAAAGGCGTTCGGTCTGCAAGCCACGATGGATATCCGAGGCGATGTTTTAGCGCAGGTGCGGTATTTTCGAATTGCATATAGCCCTCGGCTTTGGCTCGCGGCACGGTCTGTTCGAGAGTGCCGGTTATTCATGTCATTCCCCCTGGAGTGACTAAGGATTTAGCAATGATCAATCTTCATGCGGCTAATGACGAATCACGCGATGCAGGCGAAGTGTGATCCGCACCTACAACGTAATAAAATTGAAAGATTGAATCCACCGAGTAAATGAAACTGAATGCAACCGACTCAGTGTTTTATTCCGGGTATCACTGGCCGATACTCATCTGGCGCCGGCAAAGGTTCTTTTTTGTTAAACAATTTTTTACATTTAAATATTTATTTACATTTAACCGCGTGCCCGAAAAACAAGTGCGCCATTCCGCCAGTTCGGGATGCATGAATACTTAATGCGGGCAGCACTGCGCCCATAGACCTGCGCAGTGGCTTGTCAAGATAGCCAGGGCGCCAGTCTCACCTGGGCACCCTGGCTTGTTTCGACCGCGCGGGTGCCTGTGTGTGAGTCTGCTGCTGGTCAGCTCGCTGGTGTTGCCGGTGCTGGCCGACTTCATGGCCGAGCACCCGGAAATCGAGCTGGACCTGGATTTCACCGACCGCCTGGTGGACGTCATCGAGGAGGGAGGCGATGTGGTGCTGCGTACCGGACAACTGTCCGATTCGATGTGCGGATCAGGCAGTTGGCGGTCGAGGGTTTGGGGAGAGGGGAGGGCCGGTGCCCTCTCCGCGAGGTCAGTCAGGCGCCTTCGGCTGGGGCGGCCAGGGCCTTATCGTAGGCAGTCTTGAAGAGGGTCCACTCCGCTGCCGACATCGCTGGGCAATGGCGGCGCAGTTGGTCCAGATCGCGGCGCGAGGCGCTGGCGATGCGCAGGCGCTGGCGGCTCTTCTCAAAGTCGATCAGGGCGATCTCCACTAGCGGGCGGCCGGCAGCTTCCTCGACCTTGACGAATACGTGCTTGGGATAGCAGCAGCCGTGCTGCCAGTGGCCCTGGTGCAGGCGGCTGAGGGTCAGGGCCAGCTCTTCGAGCACCTGCCGGTGGACCGCTTCACCCCAGCGCTGGCGCGCGTCGCCGCGATACCACTCGTCCAGGCTGACGAAGCCTTCCAGCGACTCGGTCACCAGCAGGGCCTGCCACTGTCCGGTGGTTTTCCGCGCCGAGCAGAAGACGATCTTCGGCACCCGCACGCCCAGCCGCTCGACGGCTTCGAGGGCATCCTGCTCGCGCAGCACGGTCGGCCGGCCGAGGGGATGGCGCAGCGAGTGGTAGAGGTGCCCGGTCTGGCGCTTGCTGTAGAGCGGCACGCTGTGCGCACTCAGGCGCTGCACGCCGCTTTCCCCGGCACGGCGAACGTTGGGCTCCTCGACCCATTCCCCCTGGCGGCTCCACCAGCACTGGAAGGTTTCGGTGAAAGACTCCAGCGACTGCAAGGCGATCGATTCGTTCACGCAGAGGTCCTCTTGAGCAACACGTAGATGCGCCGCATGGCATAGCCGGGCAGGGCGTCGTGATGGCCGGCGATGTCGAAACCGACTTCGCGGAATTCGCCCTCGATGGTCGTCCGGTCGATGACAAAACGGTTGCGTTTCTCCTCCCGGCCATCCTGCATCGCGCGCAGCTGTGCCAGATGGCGGCGCCGCCAGGCCTTGAAGTTGCCGTCCACCCACAGGGAGACGATCAGGCTGTCGCGGCTGACCCGGTGGAACTCGCGGAGCATGGCCAGGCGGTTCTCGCGGTCGGCGACGTGGTGCAGCAGGCGCATGCAGAAGATGCTGTCGACCGCGTTGTCGGGCAGGTCGATGGCGACGGGGGAGGTCTGGAAGGTCCGCACCCGCGCCAGCACCTCGTCCGAGTGGTTGGCCTTGACCATCGACAGGATCTCCGCCGAGCTGTCGGCGGCAAGTATTACCCGGTTGGGTTGTTCGGTCAGCAGGGGCCAGAAGCGGCCGGCGCCGCACGGCAGGTCCAGGACCAGGTTGGGCTCTCCGGCCTGTTGCAGCGCACGCCGAGCCAGTTGCCCGTCACGCCAGTGGGAAAGTTGCCGGACAAGACGGTCACAATGCCTGGCCAGGATTTGCGCGGCCTGGGTTTGGCCGAATTGGCGCGGTAGTTCCAGTCCGCTGATGCGTATTCTCGACATGGCAAGGATTTCGTTGGGCTGGGATAGGGACGATAGTGCCGCGAAATGTATCAAGTTTTTGGCAAAAGGATGTAATAAAAAAGGCAAAAGCACCGGCGGCGCCGCTCCGTTCGTCGGCGTGGCGCCAGGCGCCGCGGCTATTTCAGGCAGACCCGGAAGCAGCTGCCGCCCGGTTCCAGGTTGCTCACCCGGACCTGCCAGCCCTGGTGCATGCAGATCCGCTTGACCAGCGAAAGCCCGAGGCCCAGGCCCTCGCCGCGGGCCTGCTCGCCGCGCACGAAGGGTTGGAAGATGCGCTCGTGCTGCTCCACGGGGATGCCCGCGCCGCTGTCCTCGACGCGGAAGCCGCCGCTCTCCAGGATCAGCCGTACCGTGCCGCTCTCGGTGTAGTGCAGGGCGTTGCGCAGCAGGTTGGACAGGACCGTGCGCAGGAAGGTGAGGTTGTAGGAGGCGTTGTCGGTGTCTTCCACGATCAGCTCGAAGCCCAGGCCTTTGGTGCGGATCGGCGGCCCCCAGCGCTGGCTCTGCTCCTCCGCCACGCTGGCCAGGGTGGCGCTGCCGCCGATGGCGGCCTCCTCCCGCCGGGCGCGGGCGAGGATGAGGAAGGTTTGCACCAGCTCGTGCATTTCCTGGACGGCCCGGCCGATCCGCGCCATCTGCCGGCTGGCCTGGGGCGGCAGATCGGCTTCGTCGAGCAGTTCGCAGGCGCCCTGGATGACCATCAGCGGGGTACGCAGTTCGTGGCTGACATCGCTGGTGAACAGGCGCTCGCGATCCAGGCTCTGGCGCAGCTGGCCTAGGGTGCTGTCGAAGGCCGCCGCCAGGTGGCCGACCTCGTCGTCGGGGTATTCCGGCGCCAGGGGCGGCGCCAGCGGCAGCAGCTGGTTGCGGTGGCGGACCTGGCGGGCCAGGCGGATCACCGGTGCGATCACCTTGCGCGCCAACAGAAGGCCGAGCAGCCAGGCGCCCCCTACGCTCAGCAGGAAACAGAACAGGATCACCTTGAACAGCAGCTGCTCGCGCGCCTCGAATTCGCTCTGATCCTCCACCAGCATATAGGTCTGGCCCTTGCGCTTCATGGCGAAGACGTAGTAGGCCCGCTCGCCATCGATCAGTTCGCTGAAGCCCTTTTCAACCTGCTGCAGAGATTGAGGGATGGGGTATTGTGCGAGATCCGAGGCGAAGAAGCGGGTGGTGGCGTCCAGCCGGGGCTCAAGGCCCTGTGGGATGTCCTTGTTCACCACGATGTCCAGTTCGCTCTTGAGCTCCTGGGAAACCAGGTCTCTCTCGATAAAGTGGACGATGGCGACGATGCTCAGGGAAAAGAACCCGCTGACCACCAGGGTCATCAGGGTGAAGGCGATGACGATGCGCCGGGCGAAGGGTTGCTTAGGGTGTGTCATCCATTATTTCCCCGCTTGCGTTGCTGCCTGAAATGGGCCCATTTCAGGCGCAACCCGAAGGGACGGGCCTGTTTTGGCACAGCGCTGCGTTGTTCGTCGTTCATTTGGAATGACCAAACCTCTTTCCTCACGCCTTGCCCTGTGCGAAAACAGGCTCCGTCGCAACGAGGGAAATAATGGATGACACGCCCTAATTCACATCCGGGTGCTCCACCAGGCGGTAGCCGACGCCGTGGATGGTGTGCAGCAGGGGCCTGTCGAAGGGCTTGTCGAGCGCCTGGCGCAGCTGGTGGATATGGCTGCGCAGGCTGTCGCTCTCCGGCAGGTCGTCGCCCCACAGGGCGTTTTCCAGGAACTCGCGGCGCACCACGGCCGGGCTCTTCTGCATCAGGATGGCCAGCAGCTTGTAGCCGATCGGGTTCAGGCGCAGCGGCTTGCCGGCGCGGCTGACGCTCAGGGTGTCCAGGTCGTAGAGCAGGTCGCCGACCTGCAGCTGGCGCTTGCGGCTGCCCTGGGTGCGGCGCAGCACCGCTTCGATGCGCGCCACCAGCTCGGATAACGCGAAGGGCTTGAGCAGATAGTCGTCGGCGCCGCTGTTCAGGCCTTGCAGGCGGTCGTCCAGGGAGTCGCGGGCGGTCAGCATGATGATCGGCGTCTCGCTGCCGGCGTCGCTGCGCAGGCGCTTGCAGACCTGATAGCCGTCGATCCCCGGCAGCATGATGTCCAGCACGATCAGGTCGTACTGTTCGGTGGCTGCCAGGTGCAGCCCGCTCAGCCCATCCTGGGCACAGTCGACCGTATACCCCTTGAGCTCCAGGTAGTCGAGCACGTTGGCGAGGATGTCGCGGTTGTCTTCGATGACCAGAATGCGCATAGGCGGGGCTCTCGGCGGGGGGGCGGGCGGATACTGTAGCAAGGTGGCGGGCAGGAGGCATGCGGGAGTGGGTGTCCCACGGGGCAATCGCATGAAGGGGCAGGTGCAGCCGTTCACGCCCTCTCCTGCGTGCGGGAGAGGGCTGGGGAGAGGGAAAACAGGCCATTGCTGCTCATTTGCCCTCTCCCCTGGCCCCCCTCTCATGAATGCGTGAGGGGAGAAAGTTGTTCATGCGATTGCCCTGGGGCGTCCCACGAGCCCGGGTCAAACGGCCTTACCGGGATACGCCGTCGTTTTGAAAGGCGTAAAAAAGATTCGGCTCGCTCACCACATAGAGGTTGCCTTCAGCGTCCATCGTCACGCCTTCGGGCTGTGGCGCGCTTTCCTCAAGATCCGAGGCCAGGCTCCGCAGGGAGCGGAAACTCACGAAGTTGCCTTCGCCATCCAGTTCGACGAGTAGTTTCGATTCGTCGCTCAGCAGCGTCAGGTGGCCGGTCCTCGGGTCGTAGTGGACGTCGGACAGATCCCCGGCCGATACGCTGCGCTCGATCCATGAGGTCAGGTCCCGAATGCGCAGCTGCAGCTTTCCATCCAGGGATCCGGCCGGGCCCCCGATCTCGTACAGTTGGCGCGGGTCGCGCTCCTTGACCACGAACAGGCGATCGTGGCCTGCATCGTAGGCGATGCCTTCGAACCCCTTGTTTTGCCGACTCAGGTTGATCTCCAGGGTCAGGGTCCGGGCATGTTCGGCCTTGATGGTTCCCCCTGGGGCCGGCAGGTCGACGAAGTTCAGTCGCTGGCTGATTTCCTCTGCCAGCACCAGCCGCCCATTGCCCAGGTAGGCCAGGCCTTCGATGTCGACGAAGCCTTCGAGCCGATAGCGCTCGAGTACCTCGCCGGTCTTGTCGAGTGCCAGAATCTCCGCCGCCCCTCCGTTGCTGACGGTCAGCAGGCGATTCCGGTCGTGGTCGTAGGTGATCCCCGACAGATTTTCGATTCCTGCAATGGGTTTGGCATCGATCCGTACCCGGTAGCCCGGCAGCCAGATGCTTTCGCCGTCCGCCGGTTTCCCGGACCAGTGGTCGAGGAGATGCAGGTGAAGCAGCCCGTAGCCATGCAGCCTGGCGCCGATCAGGCCCGCCAGTGCCAGCACGGCTATCGCCAGTAGCGAGTACAAGCGGCGGCGCCGGGGAGTTCGGGACATGATCCGCTGGGGAGACGTTGTCTGGACAGGCATTCTGGTGGTTTCCTGGTTCGGGGGAAGGCAAGGGCTGGCGGCCGTCGATAGGGGGCTGCCAGGGAAGCCGCGGCTGCGATCTGTCCTGGCAGGGTAGGTGTGTGGCGTTACCGGAGAGAGTCAGCGGGCTATTGGCCCATCCCCGAGGCAAGGCTGGAGAAAGGCAAGAGGGCTGGTCTTTGCAGTGGCCGCCGGGCGACGAAGCTTTCCTGGCGGCCTTGCCGATCCCTAATTGGCCGCGGTGCTCCGGGCGCACTCGGGATTGACGGTGAAGGTCCGGGAAACGTCCACCAGGCCCAGGTGCCTCAGAGTCCGCCGGCCGATCAGCACGGGGTAGTTCATCTTACTGCGATTTTTCAGGGAGAACTGCTCGTCGTAGAGCCGTTTGCCAATGCAGATCTGCATCTTCACCACCGGCCGGCGTTCCGCGCCACCGGCGCCGCGGACCTTCACGTTGCGCAGCACCTGGCGCTCGAACTGCGAGTCGACCAGCTTGCCGGTGTCCTTGTCGGTCACCTCGACCTTGAAGCGCACCCACTCATCGCCATTGCGCTCGAAGCGCTGCAGATCCTTGGCATCCAGGGAGGAGGTCAGGGCGCCGGTATCCAGCTTGATCTTCATCGGGATGTTTTCCGGCTGGATCAGCCCCTTCTCAATCCAGCCGAAGACCCGCTCGGGTGTCTCGTCGGCGGCAGCGGGGAGAGCGGTGGCGCTGAGCAGCAGCACCAGGGGGATGGTCTTGAGCAAATGCATCGGGGACAGGCTCCTTGGAAAGATCGGTCGACCATAGTAGGTCGCCGGTGAAAATAATGTCGGTTGCCCTTCGCGGCGGGATGGTCAATCTGTCCTGGCCGGCTCTGGCGACAGAGCGGCTCGCCTGCGTGGCGCAGCGCCCAACCCCGGACCCTCCGATATACTGCGCGGCCGAACAGGGTACCCGAGCGGAGTGAGGAAAGGATCTGGTGGACGGACTGTCGAATAACGAGGTCATCGATGAGCGGTACGAGCAGAGGCTGGAGCCCGCAGGCAGTCCAGGGGCGGGCGAAGAGGGGCAGGGCCCGGAAGAAGGGGAACGCTCGGCCGGCGCGTTGCCGGCCAGTCTGGAGAAGCTGCGCAGCCGCCTGCTGGACCTGAGCGCGCGCAACCGCCTGTTGAACTTCTCCCACGCACGCAGCAAGCGCTTCGTGCGGGTGATCGACGAGCTGCCCGACCAGCTCTTCGCCAAGCTCACCGAGGAGAAGTCGATGCGCTTCGCCGCGGTGCCGGAACCGACCGAGAAGCAGCTGCTCGAACACGGCTATCTGCAGCGCGACGAGGCCACCGGCCTGCTCTCCGAGACCGGGAAGCTGCCCGGCGCCGAGGAGTGGGCGGCACGGCTGGGCATGGCCAGCGAGCATGAGCTGCCGCAGGCCGCGCCCGATGTTCCCGACCCGCGCAAGCACGCCGACAACACCATCCAGACGCTCTACTACCCTGCGGAGCTGGAGGCGCGGCTGCAGATCATCCATGGCCAGTCGCGCCTGGCCCTGGAGGAGACCGGCGCCAACGTGCTGTTCCTGGCCTTCGGCTTCCTCGAATGGGACGAGTCGCTGAGCGGCAGGAACAGCCCGCGGCTGGCGCCGCTGATGCTGCTGCCGGTGCGTCTGGAGAAGGACAGGCTGAATCCGGACACCGCCACCTTCGAATACCGCGTCGAGTACAGCGGCGAGGACATCCTCACCAACCTGTCGCTGCGCGAGCGCCTCAAGCGCGACTTCGCCATCGCCCTGCCGTCGATCGCCGAGGGCCTGCTGCCCGAGGAGTATTTCGCCCGGATCAGGGAGACGGTGCTCAAGGCCAAGCCGGAGTGGAAGCTCCACCGCTACGTCTCCCTCGGCCTGTTCGAGTTCGGCAAGCTGATGATGTATCTGGACCTCGACCCGGCCCGCTGGCAGGGCCGCTCGCCGCTGGAGCATCCGCTGGTGCGCCGCCTCACCGGCGCGGCGGGGCCGGAGGAGCGCGAGGCGCCCGTTGCGGCCGCGGGCTTCTGCCGCGAGCATGCCATCGACGAGTTGGAGAACGTGCACAGCCAATTCCCGCTGATCGACGATGCCGACAGCTCGCAGCACAGTGCCCTGGTGGATGTCATTCGCGGTGACGACCTGGTGATCGAGGGCCCGCCCGGCACCGGCAAGTCGCAGACCATTACCAACCTGATCGCCGCCAGCCTGGCCCAAGGCAAGAAGGTGCTGTTCGTCGCCGAGAAGCGCGCCGCCCTGGAGGTGGTGAAGAACCGCCTGGTGCGCGCCGGGCTAGGCGATTTCTGCCTGGAGTTGCACAGCCACAAGAGCCAGAAGCAGGCGGTGGTCGCCAGCATCCGTCAGCGCATCCAGAGGCGCGGTGGCTTCCGCTCGCCGGAGCGCCTGGCCGCGCTGATCGGCGACTACGAGCGGTTCAAGACGCGCCTCAACGGTCACGTCGAACGGCTGCATACCGAGTTCGAGGGCAGTGGCCTGAGCGTGCACCAGGTGCTGATGCAGGCTACCCGGCTGCGCGAGGCGCTGGGCATGCGGCCCAGCGAATTCCACCCGCTCGTCGCCGAGCCCGACGCGCTGCTCGCAGTCGACCGGAACCGCCTGCAGGAGCAGGCCGGCTTCTACCCCACCCTCTATACCAAGGCGGCCGCCGAGGCCGGGCAGGCCGGCCGGCTGGAAACCCATCCCTGGTTCGGCTGCGGCAAGATCCGTTTGGGCGCCGCCGAGCGCGCCGCACTGCTCGAACGCCTGGCCCAGGCCTGCGCCAGTCTCGGCGCCCTGGCTGAGGCCCGCGACGCCCTGGCGGACGAGCTGGCGGCCCCCGAGCTGGCCGGCTTCGGCCCCGACGCGCTGGCCGACCTGGCTGGCGCGCTGCCATCGCTGCCGACGCCGCGCGGTGACGAAGACTGGGCGCTGATCGGTCGGCTGGACAGCCGCTCCTGCGCCGCCCTGGGCAGCTGGCTGCAGCGCCTGGAGACGCTGCTGCAGCAGCAGAGTCGCCTGGCCCGGCGCCTGCGCCCGGATGCCATTGCCTCCACCGAGCTGCTCGGCGGTTTGCGTGAGGCCTGCGCCCAGCTGCGTCAGCACAGCGACGACGAAGCACTCTCGCTGAACGACCTGCTCGCCGCGCTGCGCAACACCCGCGCCCTGCTCGGCGCCGCCGCGCCGGTCCACGCCCTGCTGCGCCGTCTCGCCGAGCAAGGAAGCCTGCCCGAGCTCGGCACCGACCTGACCGGCCTGGAGCAACTGGCCTGTCTGCTGCGCCAGGTCCAGGCGCTACCCGCGGAGCTGGCCGGACTGCGCCACCGGCGCTTTGAGGACGAGGCCCTCGATGCCGTGCTCGATGAACTGGCGGTGCGCCTGCCGACGCTGCATGAACTGCGCGAGCAGGCCGGGGAGGCCTTCGACCTGGAGCGCCTGCCGGAGCTGCGGCGACTGGAGGATCTGGCGCGGGTCCTCGCCGATCCCTCGCTGTTTCGCTGGTTCAAGGGCAGCTGGCGTGCCACGCGGAACGAGGTGCTGCAACTGCTGCGTCCGGGGCTCGGGGTCGACGAGGCGCTGGCCGCGCTGCCGGCGGCGATCGGCCTGCAGCGCGGCCAGGCGGCGCTGAATGCCGATCCACTGTTCCGCGAAACTCTCGGTGAGCGCTTCCGCGGCCTCGACACCCGCCTCGAGCCCTTGCAGCGGCTGCGCGCCTGGTATCGCGCACTGCGCGCTGAGTGCGGTCGCGGCTTCGGCCCGCGGGTGTGGATCGCCGACTACCTGCTGCAGGCCGACACGGATTTCTTGCGCGGGCTGCGCGAGGAGGCCGTGGCACTGCAGGACTATCTGGCGCAGGTGGAGGGCCAGCGCCAGGCCTTCGAGCGGCTGCTGCCCTATGATGTGCACGCCCTGCGTAGCGCCCGCCTGCTCGATCCGCAGGGCCTGTTCGTGCGCCTGATCCGCGAGCTTGGCAAGGCCCTGAAGCAGCTGCTGCTGCTGATCCGCGAACAGGAGCCGAGCCTCGGCGGCATGCTCGAGCTGGTCCGCGCGGTGGAACAGTGGCAGGCCGCCGCCGCTGCGCTGCAGGGCGATGCGCTGGTCGCCGCCTGCCTGGGCGAACAAGCCCTGACGCGCATCGAGGACGCACTCACCGCCGGGCCGCGGCTGAGTGCCTGGCGGCACAGCGTCGCCTTCGCCACGCCGCTGCTGGCCACGCCGCTGCGCGAGCGCCTGCTCGACCAGCTGGCCGCCGGCGACAGCCGCGCGGGCGAAGCGCGGATTCTCCGCTGGCGCGAGGCCGGGCTGCGCCTGGGGCTGCTCGCCGAGACCTGGGAGCGCGACTGCCAGGCCTTCTTCGAGGCCGGCGACATTCTTCCCGAAGAGTGGTGGCAACCCTTGGAAGAGCGGGACTTCCCCGGCCTGACAGCACGCCTGGCCGCGGCCGCGGAGCGCCAGGATTTGCTCGAGCACTGGTTCGAATACCGCCGCCTGCGCGGCCACCTGACCGAGCTGGGCTTCGCCGCGGTGGTGACGGCGATCGAACGTCAGCGGCTCGAGCCGCGGCACTGCGCCGACGCCTGCCTGCTCGGCCTGCTGGACGCCTGGGCCACCCGCATCCTCGAGGAGAACCCGGCCCTCGGCCAGTTCTCCGGCAAGGAGCAGGAAGCGATCCGCGAGCGCTTCGCCGAGATCGACAACCGCCTCAAGCTGCTGCAACGCGAGCAGATTGCCGCACGCATCGACCGCAACCCGATCCCGCCGGGCAACAACTCCGGACGGGTCCGCGAGCGCACCCAGCTCGCCCTGCTCGAGCACGAGGCCGGCAAGCAGCGCCGCCACGAGCCCATCCGCAGCCTGGTGGACCGCGCCGCCGAGGCTCTGCAGGGGCTGATGCCGTGCTTCATGATGAGCCCGATGGCGGTGGCCCAGTACCTGCCCGCCGGGCGGCTGGAGTTCGACCTGGTGGTAATGGATGAGGCTTCGCAGATACGTCCGGAGGAATCCCTCGGCAGCATCGCCCGCGCTCGCCAGCTGGTGGTGGTGGGCGACCCGAAGCAGCTGCCGCCGACCAACTTCTTCGCCCGCCAGGGTGACGACGAGGAGGACGATGACGCCACACTGTCCCTGGCCGAGGACGCCGAGAGCATCCTCGACGCGGCGCTGCCGCTGTTCAAGCTGCGCCGCCTGCGCTGGCACTACCGCTCGCGCCACGAGAGCCTGATCGCCTTCTCCAACGCGGCCTTCTACGACGGCAACCTGGTGGTCTATCCCTCGCCGCACCGCGAGTCCGCCGAATTCGGGGTGAAGTTCACGCGCATCGACGGCGGCCGCTTCCTCGAGCAGCGTAACCCGGAGGAGGCTGAGGTGGTGGTTCGCGCCATCGAACAGCACCTGCTGCACTCGCCCGGCGAGTCGCTCGGGGTGGTGGCGATGAACCTCAAGCAGGCCGAGCAGATCGAGCGCCTGCTCGAGCTGCGCACCAAGCAGGACCCGCTCCTGCAGGCGGCCTGGGAGCGCAACCAGGCGCAGGACGAGCCGCTGTTCGTCAAGAACCTGGAAAACGTCCAGGGCGACGAGCGCGACGTCATCTTCATCTCCTGCACCTACGGGCCGGTGGAGGCGGGCGGGCGGCTGCCGCAGCGCTTCGGACCGATCAATGGCGTCGACGGCTGGCGCCGCCTCAACGTGCTGTTCACCCGCTCGAAGAAGCGCATGCAGGTGTTCGCCTCATTCGGCGCCGGCGACGTGCTGGTGAGCGGCACGGCGAGCCGCGGGCTGAAGGCGCTGCGCGACTTCCTGCAGTACGCCGAGTCCGGGCGCATGCCGCTTCTCTCCGAGAGCGGCCGGGCGCCGGACAGCGACTTCGAGGTGGCGGTGATCGACGCCCTGGCGCGTCACGGCTACGACTGCGAGGCGCAGGTCGGCGTCGCCGGCTTCTTCATCGATCTGGCGGTGCGCGATCCCGGCCAGCCGGGGCGCTACCTGATGGGTATCGAGTGCGACGGCGCCGCCTACCACTCGGCCAAGTCGGCACGCGACCGCGACCGCCTGCGCCAGAGCGTGCTCGAACAGCTCGGCTGGCGCATCCGGCGAATCTGGTCGGTGGACTGGTTCCGCAACCCGCGCGCCCAGCTGGAGCCGATCCTTCAGGAACTGGCCAGCCTGCGCAGCGCGCCGGCGCCGGCCGAACCTGTGGTCGCTTTGGCGGAAGAATCAGCGATCCGCCAGGAGGCGAAGGAGGTCGGCGAACAGGCGACGCCGGAGACCGCCGATAGCCTGCGCGAGCGGCTGCTCTGTCTGGACGGCGAGATCATCCGCCGGGAACTGCCGGACATCCCCGAGGAGCGCCGCCTGCTGCGTCCGGAGCTGCTCGAGGCGCTGCTGGAGATCCGCCCGCGCGACCGCACCGAGTACCAGGAACAGATCCCCGGCTACCTGCGTGCCGCCACCGCGCCCGAGGAGGCACGCTTTCTGGATGATGTTCTGGGCCTGATCGGCGAGCACGGCTGAGGTTTCCCGCCCCCGCCCCGTATTGCGGCAGAAGGAATCTCCATCTCCGGGAGTTTTCTTCTGTCGCGCACCCCCGAAGAGCATTTGCTAATGTTCTTCGGCCTGCCTTTTCGATTATCCATAAGCCATGACAGTGCTGGGTAACTGTGCCACTGCGATAGTGGCCTGTTGCCAACTTCCCACCTCTTTCCAGGATTGTCGGATGTACTTGGTGAGTGGCTGGGTTCGATGACGGTTTTTTCACTTGTAATTTCTTAAATTTTTTCGAAGTAAGGTTTATATGGTTCCTGGCGGTTGACTGGCATGCAACATGCTCAGTTGACTGGCCGGTAATTCTTTGTGTAACATCTTGAAATACTTTTTCGAGGGCTCTAGAGTAGGTATTCGAGAGCGTTGTCAGGAAAACGATCTTTTCACAAGCGAGGTGAAGACAAGTTCATCGGGAACCTTGCGCGCACTATTTCGAGCGCGGTGCGGTATTCCCTGAGCAGAATTGGAAAAATATATCGTCGAACTAAAAATTCTCCTTAACAGGGCTGGCCGGCGACGGCAGCAAAATGGATCAGGTTAGAGAAATGGCCTGTCTTGACCGGACAGTCATTCGCGAATCTTTGCTCCGAATGATTGGAAAGGCAGGCTTTGTTCAGTCTTTCTTCGGGCCATTTGAATAGTGCCGATGGCCTCTGGGGACAAATCGATGACTGCTAGATCAGAAAATCCAGCGCAGTCCGGTAGTTTCGATGAAACCACCGTACTGCACGAGCTTGAACACTATCTTCCGAAACAAGCTCCCTTGAAGGATTTCGTTCACCACAACACCTTGCATGCATTTCAGGATTCGAAGTTCCATGACGCAGCGCGAAATGCCTCGGGTATCTTCGGATACAGCGTATCCCTGAAGTTGGAGAAATACCGCAATCTTTATCTGCAGGGAGAGATAACGCCCGCCGTTCTGGACTGGGTTATCCGCTCGCGCAAGAGCGACCAGTTCGAACTCTGGAAAAACAAGGTCGTCGAGGGGCAGTTCGCGCCTCCGTCGTTGCCGCGGGTCGGTTCGTTGCGCACGAACTGGAAGAAGGGCCACCGGATTGACCTGGATTCACTGGTGCATCCGCTGCTGTTCCGGATTCTCTGCAGTTACTAAGCCTATCGAAAGTATTGTCATATTGAGAGACAATACCTCCATGAAATGCAAACGAAACTCCGATGGTCGGGCAATCGACCACCACGCCCTCCAGGTC
>NZ_BAAGYK010000060.1:3075-5927 GCF_054779355.1 Azotobacter armeniacus | reverse complement strand
GAAATCGCCTTGCGCAACCGCTGTTTCAACGCCTCGCGCTCGTCCTGGTTGTCCGTACGGACCACGATCTTGGCAAATGACGGATCAGGCAGTTCCGGCCCCATAGCCATATAGAAGCGCGGCGCGCCCTGGCCGACGTAAGCCGTGACGATCCTGGCTTCGTCCTGCTCGGCCAGCCAGGCTTCCACCTTCGCCGTGGCGGCGCTGGTCTGGGCGATCGAGGTGCCGTAGGGCATCTGCACCTCGACCAGCACTTCGGGGCGGTCGGAGATCGGAAAGAACTGCTTCTTGACCAACCCCATGCCGAGTATGGCCACGACGAAAAGGCCAACCACTGCACCGGCGACCAGCCACTTGCGCGCGATGACGCGCTCCAGAAATTGACGGAAGCGGTTGTAGCGCGGCGTATCGTAGAGCGCGTCGTGGCTGCCTTCGACCTTTTCGAAGTCGGGCAGCAGCTTGACGCCGAAGTAGGGCGTGAAAACCACCGCCACCAGCCACGACGCAACCAGTGCGATGCCGACGATCCAGAACATGTTGCTGGTGTATTCGCCCGCCGTGGAGCGGGCGAAGCCATTGGGCATGAAGCCCACGGCCGTCACCAGCGTGCCCGACAGCATCGGCGCGGCGGTATGGCTCCAGGCATAGGCGGAAGCGGCGATGCGGCTGTAGCCTTCCTCCATCTTCACCACCATCATTTCGATGGCGATGATGGCGTCGTCCACCAACAGGCCCAGGGCCAGGATCAGGGAGCCCAGGGTGATGCGGTCGAAGTTCTTGCCGATCGCGGCCATCACCACGAAGACCACCGCCAGCGTCAGCGGCACGGCCGCGGCGACCACCACGCCTACACGCCAGCCCATGCTGATAAAGCTCACCAGCATGACCACCAGCAGCGCGACGAAGAACTTGACCATGAACTCATCGACCGCCGAGCTGATGTTGACGGCCTGATCCGTGACCTTGCTCAGGCTCATGCCCAGCGGCAGCTCGGCGTTTATCGCACGCACCTCGCTGTCCAGCGCCTTGCCCAGGTCGAGACCGTTCCAGCCTTCGCGCATGACGATGCCCAGCAGCAGGGCAGGTTCGCCGCCGTTGCGAATCATGAACGTAGCCGGGTCTTCATAGCCACGCTTGACAGCGGCGATGTCCGACAGCTTCAGCGTGCGGCCCTGCGCCACAATCGGCGTGTCGCGAATCTTCTGCAATTCGTCGAATGCGCCGTCCAGGCGAATGAACACCTGCGGTCCCTTGGTTTCCACGGAGCCAGCCGGCGTCAGGGCATTCTGGCTATTGAGCGCGGCGAACACCTCCTGCGGGCCGACGCCCAGCGTTGCCAGGCGTTCATGCGAGAACTCGACATAGATATGCTCGGACTGCTCGCCGACGATGTTGACCTTCTTCACGCCCGGCACGTGCAGCAGCCGTTGGCGTAGCATCTCCGCGTCGCGTACCAGCAAGCGCTGCGGTTCTCCCTTGGCTTTGAGCGCGAACAGGGCAAAGGTGACATCCGAGTATTCGTCGTTGACCATCGGCCCGATCACGCCAGACGGAAGATCCTTTGTCTCGTCGCCGACTTTCTTGCGGGCCTGGTAGAACTCTTCCTGCACTTCCGAAGGCGGTGTGCTGTCGAGCAACGTCAAGGTTGTGAAGGCCAAGCCGGGTCTTGTGTAGGTCTCGGTGCGGTCGTACCAGCGCAGCTCCTGCAGGCGCTTTTCGATCTTCTCGGCGACTTGGTCCTGCATTTCCTGTGCGGTGGCCCCGGGCCAGGCGGTAACGATGGTCATCACCTTGACCGTGAAAGCCGGGTCTTCCGCCCGACCCAACTTGAAGAAGGCAATGAGCCCGGCCAACGAGATCAGACAGACCAGGAACAAGGTGATGGAGCGCTCACGGACGGCGAGCGCGGACAGGTTGAAACGGCCTTCGCTCACGGGCGGACTCCCTCGGCCGTAGCGACGGCGGCTTGACCAGCCACCCGCACCTGCTGGCCATCGCGCAGCAGGTGCGCGCCGAGCGCGACTATCCGCTCGCCTTGCTTGAGCTGACCGGTGATGCGCGCACCCTCATCGTCCAGGTTCTGGACCGCGACCGGTTGCCAGTAGACTTTTGCCGGCTCGCCATGGATCACCCATACCCCTGGCCCCTTCCCTGCGTCGTACAGGGAGCCGATCGGCACCTGCAAGCCGCCTTGCACGGAGGAATGCCCATCCGGGATCTGGAGGGTGACCGTGGTGCCCAACGGCGCGTTGGCCAGTTCCCCTTCCAGCACATACCGCGCCTCGAAGGTGCGGGTCAGTCGGTCTGCGGCATCCGATAGCTGCCGGAGCTTGGTCGGAACGCTAACGTCCTCTTTACCGAAGAGCGTGGCCTGTGCGGCGGAACCGACCGCAGGGCGCAGGGTTTCCGGCAACTGGATAACCGCTTCACGGGGTCCGGCATGAGCCACGCGCACCACGACTTGTCCAGCGCTGACGACTTGGCCGGGTTCGACCAGCGTTTCCATGACGATGCCATCGGCATCGGCCACCAACTCGGCATAACGGGTCGCGTTGAGGGCAACTTCAGCCTGGGCCTCGGCCGCACTGAGCTGGGCCTTGGCGGCATCCGCCGCAGCCTTGACCTGATCGTAGGCCGAAGCCGATATCGCGCCGGTTCCGCGCAGGTTGCGGTAGCGGGCTTCATCCTCAGCCGTTTGCTGCGCCCGCGCTCGCGCAGCGGCGACCGCTTCGCGCTGCGCATGCGCGGCGAGCTTCAGATCGACGGGATCGATGCGCATGAGTGCCTGGCCGCGTTTGACAGTTTGCCCCGTATCCACAAGCCGCTCCAGCACCTTGCCGGAGACGCGAAAG
>NZ_BAAGYK010000060.1:0-3065 GCF_054779355.1 Azotobacter armeniacus | reverse complement strand
TGGACTCGAGCAGCTACGGTCCCGGTGAAGGCGCGTGGCGCAGGGGTTGCCCCCTGAACGATGGCGGCACGCACCAGCGGCGCTTCGGTGCGTGGATCGGATTGTGTTTTTTCGCCGCAGGCGACCAACGCAAACGGCAATACGCAGATGACGGTAGGTAAAAAGAGGCGGCGCCGGAGCATGGGAGTCCCATAAACGAATTGATTGGGACTCTCACTCTGAATCTGGTGACTAATTTAGTCAATGGTCACAAATATCCAGGCGTCACGGCGACAAGCTGCGCAGCACCAGGCTAGACAGTTGACCTGGCGCTTCGTCGGTGTAGTCGAAACCATGCTGCAAGAGCAGCGGGTTGAGGTAAGGACGCATGACCAGATAGATCGCCATCACGGTTTCATCGAGGGGTGTCTTGCGCTCGAAGTCTCCGGTTTGCCGACCTTCCTGCAGGATGTCCTGAAGCAACTCCCGGATGCGCCCTTCATAAGCGAGCGCCGCCTGCCAGCGCTCGGTCGCCGCCGAAGCGGCAATCTCGTAGAGCTTACGGTCCTGGAAAAACAGGCGAAGGCTGGCCTCGACGATCGCCTTGAACATCCGCCGCAGCTTCTCCGGCGGGCGATCGGCCTCATCGACGGCCGCTCTGACCTCGGCCTCGATCTGGCGCAGGCAATTCGCGCAGATCATCTCGCCAATGGCCTGCTTGGACTCGAAGAACTTGTAGATGTAGGCCTTGGAAAAGCCGATGGCTTTGGCGAGATCGGAGACGGTCGTCTTCTCGTAGCCATACCGGCTGAAGTGCTCGGTGGCTGCGGCAACAATCTGATCGCGCACTTCGTGATCGGCTGGGCCGCGAGCTAGAACTGAATGGGTGACTGTTTTGTTCATGATTTACAGCTTACTGCCAGTCGTTAAAGCGGACAACCAGTGACCATTATGTATTATGGTCACTAGCATTCTGCTCGCCATATCCCCAGCTCCGGAAGAAGCTCATGCCACCCAAGCGCACCCTTGCCCTGCTCATCAGTGCCAGCCTCTCGGCAGGCTGCGCCATCGGTCCTGACTATGTTCGCCCCGACGCGCCTCTGCAGGAACACTTCCTGGGGCAGGCGGCAGTCGATCAACGGCATGCCACTGCCAGCGCCGACCTCGTCGCCTGGTGGACGGGTTTTGGCGACCCGCAACTGACTCGCTTCGTAACCCTTGCACTGGGACAGAACCTCGATCTGGCGCAGGCGTCCGCCCGCGTCGCTCAGGCGCGTACGGGATGCCCTCGCGCGGATGGACGACTTCGCAGACCGGCAGCGAACGTCCGGCTAGCGGGATCGCGGCGCGCAGCAGGAACAGCTTGCCGGCGGCATCGATCGGCGACCAGTCCACCAGGATCAACGGATGCCTGAGCGAGCCCAGCCGGGCACGGCGCATGACCCAGTAGAACAACCCCCGCTCGGCCTGCAGCTGGCGGTTGCCGAGCAGGCGGTCGACCCGCTTGATCGCATGCCTGGGATAGGCCGAGCCGGGCAGGAAGCGCCCCAGCGCGGTCAGGCTCAGGCAGCGGCCTTGCAGCAGGGCGGCCACCGCGGCCATCAGGGCCTCGAGACGGCGGGCATGGATCGTGGGGAGTGCCTTGGCGAAGGCGGCGTGCAAGAATTGGACGGTCTGCATGGGCTGGGGACGCTGTTTTTGTTTGGCGACAACCAACGTGCCTGCCCATGCGGGCCTCTTCAAGCCCTACCTATTTGATTTTTCGGGAAAATTTCTGGGGATCACTCAGGGTCGAAAGGTACTGCCAACGTTGTTGGCGGATTGACAGAGATACGGCGACAATCCCGGATATGAAACGAACCACCCTGCAGCACGACGCCCCTGCCAGCGATGCCATTTCCTATGCCGGTTACCGCTTCCCACCCGAGGTGATCGGCTATGCGGTGTGGCTGTACTAGCGTTTCCCCTTGAGCCTGCGCATGGTCGAAGAGCTGCTGGCCGCGCGCGGCATCGCGCTGACCTACGAGACGGTGCGGCGCTGGTCGGTGACCTTTGGCCTGGGCATTGCCCGGCGTATTCGCTCCACCGCGTTGGCCCCGAGGCGACACGTGGCACCTCGATGAGGTGGTGGTCACGATCAACGGCAGGAGGCACTGGCTGTGGCGCGCGGTGGACCAGTACGGCGCAGTGCTCGATGTGCTGGTGCAACGCCGGCGCGACAAGCGGGCGGCCAGGCGGCTCATACGCAAGCTGCTCAGAAAGCACGGCCGCG
This sequence comes from Azotobacter armeniacus, assembly GCF_054779355.1. NCBI lineage: Bacteria > Pseudomonadati > Pseudomonadota > Gammaproteobacteria > Pseudomonadales > Pseudomonadaceae > Azotobacter > Azotobacter armeniacus. The sequence continues at coordinate 814 of NZ_BAAGYK010000060.1, read as the reverse complement.
CTCCGCGTGTCCTGGTCACCGACAAGCTCGGGAGTTATGCGGCGGCGAGCAGGGAAATGGGGTTGAGCGTCGAACACCGCCAGCATAAAGGCTTGAACAACCGGGCGGAGAACTCGCACCAACCGATCCTGGTACGCGAGAAAGTGATGCGCCGCTTCAAGTCGGCGCGCCAGTTGCAACGATTCGCTTCGGTCCACGATCGGGTCGCCAACCTGTTCATGCACTGCCGTTACCACACGAACGCGCAACAGAAGCGAGAGGCGCGCACCCAAGCCTTTGCGGCTTGGGAAAGGGTGACGTGCGCCCCGATGTCAGAACGTCTCGCCGCGTGAGTTCTTCATCCTCGTGAGTCATGTTTTCGTTCGGCCGCACATCAACAACGTGACAGTACCTCTGGGTCAATGCCAACTGGCATGTCAGCCATCGAGTGCGAGCCTGGATCGGGGCGCATAATCGCCGGACCAAGGTTGGGGATGGCGTACAGATCGTAACCTGCTGCCTGCCGAGCAAAAGCCCTTGGCTGAACCGAATCGAGCCCTGCTGGGTGCATGGCAAGCGGGCAATCCATGAACCCGAACGCCCGTTGACCATCGCCGAGGTAATGGAGCGGGTCTGCACCTATTACGGTTGCGAACAGCTCCCACCACTTGAACAGGATGTTGGTTGAAACTGCACTAGGGCCTGTTAACACTATTTGCTATAATGCAGCAAAATAGTGTTGAGACCGAGTGCCATGCAACTGACCGCCGAGCAATTCAAACAAATCGAAGGCTTGTTGCCGCGCCAACGCGGCAATGTACGCCTGGGCAACCTG
>NZ_BAAGYK010000059.1:0-64816 GCF_054779355.1 Azotobacter armeniacus | reverse complement strand
TGCTCCGGGGTGAGACTGGAAAGCTGAGCGATCCAGTGGTTGAACTGACTCGCTTTCATGATCCACCCCCACAGGTGGAGACGTCATGACCAGCTTAGCCTGTTACAACAGCTAACTCAGACATAGCCTTTTCTTTTCAGCATGGTGAATAGCGGCAATCCCGCTCAGGCATTGCCGACGAGCTTCAGACGGGCGGCATGGGTGAAGTCGAGCATGCGCGCGAGTGGCTTGACTGCCCGGGGGATCAGCGCTGGATCGACGAAAATCTCGTTGATGCCCTCCCGCAGACTCGTCAAGGTACGTTCAAGGGTGTTCATCGCCATCCACGGGCAGTGCGCACAGCTGCGGCAGGTCGCCCCACTCCCTGCCGTGGGCGCCTCGACGAAGAGCTTGCCTGGACAGAGCTGCTGCAGCTTGTAAAAGATGCCGCGATCAGTGGCGACGATAAAGGTCGGATTAGGCAGCGTCTGCGCCGCCTTGATCAACTGACTGGTCGAGCCCACCGCGTCAGCCAGTTCTATCACCGCCTCCGGAGACTCCGGATGGACCAGCACGGCGGCATCGGGATAGAGCTGCTTCATGTCGATCAGTTGCTTGGCCTTGAACTCCTCATGGACGATGCAGGCCCCATCCCAGAGCAGCATGTCGGCGCCGGTTTCGCGCTGGATGTAGCGACCTAAATGGCGATCCGGTGCCCAGATGATCTTTTCGCCGTTGTCCATCAGGCTTTCGACGATCTCGAGTGCACAGCTGGAAGTGACCACCCAGTCGGCCCGCGCCTTGACCGCCGCCGAGGTATTGGCATAGACCACTACAGTACGCTCGGGATACTGATCACAGAAGGCGGAAAACTCCTCCAAGGGACAACCCAGATCCAGCGAACAGGTCGCCTCCAGGGCCGGCATCAGCACACGCTTTTCCGGATTGAGAATTTTCGCCGTCTCGCCCATGAAGCGCACGCCGGCGACGAGCAGCGTCTGCGCCGGATGCTGGCTGCCGAAGCGGGCCATTTCCAGGGAGTCGGCGACGCAGCCACCGGTTTCCTCGGCTAGCGCCTGAAGTAGCGGATCGCAATAGTAGTGAGCTACCAGTACGGCATTCTGCTTGCGCAGCTCGGCGGCGATCTCGCGGCGGTAATGGGCTTCTTCCTCGGCACTCAGCGGCCTAATTTGCTTGGCATCGAGGTGAGCCTGAACAAGGAAGCGTTCGGAAATGTGCGTCATATTCGCTGGACCTGCAGGCACGTGCGCGGAAGGCCAGTATATCACCTGCAATTCTGCCAGAGAGGTCGGAGCAGACAGGAGAAAGAACTCGCAGAGGAGAAATGGCTGTTTATGCCGACCCGAGAGATGGGAGCGCTGGAGATCGAACACAGAGTCCCGCGACAATCATTTGTCGCGGGCTGACTCTAGCATACTCACCGCCTGGTCCGACTCAGGCGCTTGGCATTGCCCACTGCTCGTTTATGCAGCGGAGCCATGCCCTTGCCCAGCACAGCCAGCATGGCGGACTGAAATGCCTGTGCCGACCTGAAACACGCACCTTTGCCGCCCAGCATCGGGTTCCAAGCCTTCATCAGCGAAAAGGCGAGTTCCCGATTGACTTGGAACATCTGCATATACATGGCCATCCAGGATTCACTGAAGGCAGCCACCTTCTCTGCCCCCATCAGATGAAACTCGCGTCGGTCCCTGGCGGCCGGGTTCGACCCCGCCATGGCTATGCGGACAACGCGCAGAGCAATAACCTGGGGTACTGCTACCGCAAGCTCGGCGGCCTGCTTGGAAACGCGATTCGTTCGATGACGGGTTCGAGCCATACCATCCTCCAGAAATCGGACTATAAACAGGCTTCCACAGATCACTTGCGATACGCCAGACGCAACCCCAAGAGCAGCAACCTGGGACCCTGCTAGAGGAACAGTATAGAAAAACCCATCCAGTCAGCGACTTTACCGAAGACGAGAAGATGATTGACTAGAAGGCGAACTTTGATGCCAAACGCCAAACGAAGATGCGCACTGCACCTGATACGAACAACGCACTCACCGGGCAAGCGGCGATTACGATCGCCACTACCGATGAACAAGTCGAGAGGAAGGATGGTGGGTCGTGTAGGATTCGAACCTACGACCAATTGGTTAAAAGCCAACTGCTCTACCGACTGAGCTAACGACCCAACGTGAAGCGTATAATACTGATTTATCTCAGAATTTCAACAGCCCTCTCAAAAAAAGTCACATATAGCGAGTAGGGTCGACAACGCCGGCTGCGGCGAAACCGGCAGCCCTCAATCGACAGGAGTCGCACTTGCCGCAGGCACGGCCCTCCTCGTCGGCCTGATAGCAGGACACCGTCAATCCATAATCGACCTCGTAGCGCAGACCGACCTGAATGATCTCGGCCTTGCCGAGATTCTGCAACGGCGCCCGAATGCGGAAGCCCTGCCCCTCCACACCAGCCTTGGTCGCCAGGTTGGCCATCTGCTCGAAGGCCTCGATGAACTCGGGACGGCAATCCGGATAGCCGGAGTAATCCACCGCATTGACGCCGATGAAGATGTCACGCGCTCCCAGCACTTCGGCCCACCCCAGCGCCAGAGCGAGGAACACGGTATTGCGCGCCGGTACATAGGTGACCGGAATGCCTTCACTGGGCGTCTCCGGCACCGCGATCGCTGGATCGGTCAGCGCCGAACCACCAATTCCGTCAAGGTCCAGACCGATCACCTTGTGCTCCACCACGCCAAGTTGCCGGGCCACCCGCTCGGCGGCTCGCAGCTCGGCACGGTGACGTTGCCCATAATCGAAGCTCATGCTGTAGCAGGCATAACCCTCAGCCTGCGCCAAGGCAACCACGGTGGCGGAGTCGAGACCGCCGGACAGCAGGATGACCGCTTTTTTCTCGCTCATTTCGTATCGTCTCGGTAAGACTTGCAAGGCCGGGACATCCGGCTGGCGGAAACAAAATCGCTCAGCGTCCCTGCGCGTCGTTCCAGAGGATCTTGTGCAGCTGCAGTTGCAGGCGCACCGGCAGGTTGTCGGCGATGATCCAGTCCGCCAGCTCCCGGCCATCCAACTGACCATGGCTGGGTGAGAACAGCACCTCGTCGACACGCTCATCCAGGCAATATTCGATCAGCTTGGAAACCGCCCAATCATAATCCTGGCGGGAGCAGAGCACGAACTTCACCTGATCGTTGCGGGTCAGCAGGGCTATGTTCTCGTAGCGATTGCGTGCGACCTCCCCCGAACCCGGGGTTTTCAGGTCGAGCACTCGGCTCACCCGACAATCCACGGCCGAGATGTCGAAGGCTCCACTGGTTTCCAGGGAAACCTCATAGCCGGCGTCGCAAAGCTGGCGCAAAAGCGCAATGCCATTCGGCTGGGCCAGCGGCTCACCACCGGTGACACAGACATAACGAGGCCTGTAGCCGGCCACGCGCTCGAGGATCGCCGGCAAGGAGAGAATCTCTCCGCCGCTGAAGGCGTAGGTGGTATCACAATAGCGACAGCGCAGGGGACAGCCAGTGAGGCGCACGAATACCGTCGGCAAGCCGACAGTACGCGTCTCCCCCTGCAACGAGTAGAAGATCTCGGTAATTCGCAGGGTTTCTTGCATATCAGCCACGGGCGTGACGGCGAAACAGGCCATCCGCCTCCGTTGCGGGAAATAAGGGACGTGGATTCTAACGGAAAAACCCGCGACAGGCGCGGGCTTCCGCAGCGAGAGGCTCAGCGCAGATTCTGCAGATCACGCCGAGCCAGTTGAGCCGCTGAACTGCCGGGGTACTGGACAATAACCTGCTGCAGAGCGGACCTCGCCTTCTCCGTATTGCCCAAGCGACGCTCGACGTCTGCCAGCTTGTACAGCGAATCGGGCACCTTGGGATGCTTCGGGTAGTTCTGGCTGACTCGTGCGAAGGCTTGACCGGCTCCCTGCAGGTCACCCTTGGCCAGATTCACCTCGCCCAGCCAGTACTGCGCATTGCCGGCGTACTGGCTGTTGGGGTATTTGCGCAGGAAGGCGGTGAACGCCTGGCTGGCCTTGTCGAAATCCTTGGCCTTGATCAGATCGAAGGCTGCATCGTAATACAGTTTTTCCTTTTCCGGATCGGCTGGCCCGCTGCTCGCTGGGGCCTGGGTGGCCGGCGGCACAGGGGCTCTGCCGGTATCAATGGCACCGGCGGGAACATTCTGCTGAGCCGAAGCACCTGCGGCCCCGGACAGACGGCTGTCGAGCTCCTGGTAGCGATCCAGACTTTCCTGCTTCAGACGGCGGATCTCGTACTGCTGCTCCTCGACCATGCCGCGCAGACGCGAAACCTCGTCCTGCAGCTGTTGCAACTGCAGGAACATCTCGCCCTGTGCCGAGGTCGGCGTACTCATCGGTCCCCCGGCATAGGCACCGCTCGCATCCTGTACGGCCTGTGGGTAACCATTACTGGCGTAACCGTAACCGGCAGAATTATCCACCACGGGAGCCTCGGCCCAGGCTGCGAGCGGCAGACCGAGCGCCAACAGGGATATGACACGGCGGCACTGATTCATGGCGAATTACTTGTGCAGTTCGACGCGACGGTTTTGCTCCCAGGACGGCTCGTCGGCACCACCGGCAGCAGGACGCTCTTCACCGTAGGAGACCAGCTCCAATTGGGCCGGGGAAACCCCTTGCAGCACCAGGTAGCGCTGGACGGCCTTGGCACGACGCTCGCCCAGAGCCATGTTGTACTCGCGGGTACCACGCTCGTCAGTATGACCTTCCAGCACAACGCGGGCGCCATTGCCCTTCAGATCCCCGGCATGCACGTCCAGAGCACGCATGGCTTCCGGCTTCAGATCGGAGCTGTCGTACTCGAAATAGAAGGTGGTGATTGCACGCAGTGCGGCCTCGTCGCCGCCCATGCTGCCATCATAAGAGCCAGAGCCAGAGTCGTAGCCAGAGGTACCGGCGCCGTAGCCTGCATTCGGATCAACGCCGCCATTGGCGCCAGCGCCTTCCCCGGAAGCGTCACCGCCCCTGGAAGAACAACCAACGGCAACCGCCATGGCCAGCGCCAGCGCGGCGAATTTACCGAATTTCAGCATTTGCATGATGGAACTCCTATAAGGAAGCTCAGGTGTTGTGTGAGATTGTTGGTTTGGAATGTTGTATCACTTCAGGTAGGGAGACCAGGACGGCTCGCGAACCTCGCCTTGCGCGGTAGGAAGCGGGAGCCTGACCCTGCCGTTGATCGACACGAGCATCAAGACTCCCCGGCCCTGCTGACGGGTGGCGTAGATTAGCATGGTGCCATTAGGCGCAACAGTGGGCGACTCGTCCAGGCTGGTCTCCGACAGCACCCGCAGGCTGCCGCGCTCGAGGTCTTGGGCAGCCACCTTGAAATTGGTGTAGCCGTCCTGACGATGGATCATCACCAGGGTCTTCTCGTCGGCTGACAACTTCGGATTGGCGTTGTAGTTGCCGACGAAGGTCACCCGCTCCGCCGCGCCGCCGATACTCTGCCTGTAGATCTGCGGCTTGCCGGCACGGTCGGAGGTGAAGTAGAGGGTCTGGCCGTCCGCGCCCCAGAAAGGCTCGGTATCGATCCCGAAGTGGTTGGTGACCCGCTGCAACTGCCGGCTGGCCAGGTTCATCACGTAGATTTCCGGGTTGCCGTCCTTGGATAGCACGAAGGCTAGACGGGAACCATCCGGCGAGAAGGCCGGCGCGCCGTTGAGCCCCTCGAAGTTGGTGATCTGCTCGCGGCGACCGGTATCGACGTGCTGGATGAAGATGCGCGGGCGCTTCTGCTCGAAGGAAACATAGGCGATGCGCCGACCATCGGGTGCAAAGCGCGGCGACAGGATCGGTTCACGGGATTGCAGCAGGGTCACCGCCCGCGCACCATCGTAGTCGGAGCGCTGCAGGCTGTAGCGGGTGCCGCCGCCCATGCGCTCGGCGGTGACGTAGAGCAGACGGGTGGAGAAGGCACCCTTGATGCCGGTTAGCTTCTCGAACGCCTGGTCGGCGATGTAATGGGCCATGTCGCGCAGCTGGTCGCCGCCGCCGCTGACAGTGCCGGCCAGTACCTGCTGCTCGGTGGCCACATTCATCAGCGCATATTGAATCTGCAGACGACCTCCGGCCGGAACTATGCTGCCGACCAGTACATACTGGGCACCCAGCGCAGTCCAATCACGGTAGATGATCTCGCCGGCGCTGGCCGGCTGGCTGATCATGTTCTGCCGGGGAATCGGCTCGAAGACACCCGAGTTGCGCAGGTCGTTGCCGACGATCTCGGCCATGTCGTCGCTCATCACGCTACCGCCCTGCCAGCCGAAAGGCACCACGGCAATCGGCGTGGCACGTGCGGTACCGCTGGTTACCACCAGCGGATCGGCCGCCTGGGCGATGCTGGCCAGCAAGGCCAATCCGAGCAGGGCGAGACGAATCAGGGTATTCACAGATTCAAATCCTCAGGTTTGAAAATCATGCGCCGCTGCCGGTAATTCCGATCGAAATTGGCGCGATCCAGTTGCCGCAACTCCGGGATTCTGCCCACGTTGCGCACAGCGGCGACGGCTGAATTGTCGAAGGGCGTATCCCCGCTGGAACGGGTCACCCGCGCATTGGTTATGGTGCCATCCGGTAGCATCTGGATCAGCACCTCTACGCTCATTCCATTACGGGCCGACGGCGGCCGGCGCCACTGCTGGCTGACCAGACCGACGATCAGATCGTCGAAATTGCCGGCGACTCGATCGCCCTGACTCTCGGCCAGGGCCTGCTGCCGCTCCGTGGCATCGGACAGCAATTCGGCCAGGGCCTGGGCCTTCTTGTCCTCGGCGGCCTTGCGCGCGGCCTCGGCTGCAGCTTTCTTCTTGGCTTCCTCGGCGGCCGCCTTCTTCTTCGCTTCTTCCGCGGCTTTTTTCTTGGCCTCTTCGGCGGCTGCCTGCCTCTTCGCCTCTTCCGCAGCCTTCTGCTTGGCAGCTTCGGCAGCTGCCTGCTTCTTCGCCTCTTCCGCGGCCTTCTTCCTGGCCTCTTCGGCGGCCGCCTGCTTCTTCGCCTCTTCCGCGGCCTTCTGCTTGGCAGCTTCGGCAGCAGCCTGCTTCTTCGCCTCTTCCGTGGCCTTCTGCTTGGCAGCTTCGGCAGTTGCCTGCTTCTTCGCCTCTTCCGCGGCCTTCTGCTTGGCAGCTTCGGCAGCAGCCTGCTTCTTCGCCTCTTCCGTGGCCTTCTGCTTGGCAGCTTCGGCAGCTGCCTGCTTCTTCGCCTCTTCCGCGGCCTTCTGCTTCGCAGCTTCGGCGGCGCCCTGCTGCTTGGCGGCCTCGGCGGCGGCCTGTTTCGCCGCTTCCGCCCTTCGAGCCTCTTCGGCTTTCTTTTGTTCCGCCGCCCTGACCATAGCCAGTTGTTGCTCGCTCCTCTTCTGTTCCATCTGCTCGACCTCATATTGGCGAGCAGCGGTTTTCTTCGCCTCTCCGGCAATCTTCTGGTTGGTCTGGGTAGTTGCCTGGCTCTGCGACTTCATTTGATACAGCGTGGCCTGGACGATCGGTCTGGCCGGCGGCAACGTCGGTGCCATGGAGATACTGACGAACAGCATGGCGAAGACGAGAAGATGCAGGCCGACCGCCAGCACGATCGGCCAGAAATAGCTTTCCGAGGAGGAGCGCTCGCGCCGTTGCATCAGGGCGCCTCGGTGATCAGCCCGACATTGCCTACGTCGGCCCCTTGCAGGCCCCCCATCAGGGCCATGACCGCCCCGTAGTCGACGGACTTGTCGCCGCGCACAAATACTTGCACCTGCTTACCCTGGCTGCGGGACTGAGCGATGATCTTGCTCACCGCATCGACTAGCTCGTCCAGCTTCTGGGCGGTGTCCTGCGCGGTTTCGGTATCCACCTCGCTGCCCATGTTCCAGTAGTAGCTTTTGTCGGCCTTGATGGAAATGGTCAGTACCTGCGCACCGTTGTCCTGCGGCAGCACCTCGCTGGACACCTTGGGCAGATCGACCTTGACGCCCTGGTTGAGCATGGGGGCGGTCACCATGAAGATCACCAGCAGCACCAGCATCACATCGATATAGGGCACCACATTCATCTCGGCGACCGGCTTGCGCCTGTTGCGAATTCTCGCCATCAGCTAGGGCCTCATGCGTCCGAAGTGTGCACCTTGCGATGCAGGATTGCCTGAAACTCGTCGGCGAAGGTGTAGTAGCGGGCAATCAGCATCTCGCCACGCGCGGAAAAGCGGTTGTAGGCGATGACCGCAGGAATTGCGGCGAACAGGCCGATGGCGGTGGCGATCAGCGCCTCGGCGATCCCCGGCGCCACGGTGGAGAGCGTCGCCTGCTGCACCTGGGCCAGGCCACGGAAGGAGTTCATGATTCCCCAGACGGTGCCAAACAGGCCGATGTAGGGGCTGGTGGAGCCCACGGTGGCGAGGAACGGCAGGCTCTGCTCGAGCTTTTCCTCCTCACGGGAAATCGCCACGCGCATGGAGCGAGACACCCCCTCCATCACCGCATCCGGAACGACTCCGGACTGCTGGCAGAGCCGGGAGAACTCCTTGAAACCGGCGCGGAATATGCGCTCCAGGGCAGAGTCCGGATCCGGCTCGCTGCCCGCCTGGCGATAGAGCTTGGACAAGTCGATGCCCGACCAGAAGCGCTCTTCGAAGGTATCCAGCGATTTCTTGGCAGCGCGCAGCATGTTGCCGCGCTGGAAAATCATGATCCACGAAGTGACCGAGGCGGCCACCAGGGTGAACATGACCAGTTGCACCACCAGGCTGGCGTTGCTGATCAGGCTCCACATGGACATATGGTCAACGGCGTTGGCTTCCACGCTTACTCTCCTGCTGAAGGTAGACCCGGGCCCGTCAAGGCGGCCCGCAGCGCTTCGGGAATGGCCCGGGGTTTCAAACTGTCGGCGCGCACACAGGCCACCAGAACCCGCCCCTCGCAGAGCAGCGCATCATCTGCAGCACGCCGCACTTGTTGATGGAAGCGCAGGCTGGCGCGGTTCAATTCGCACACCAGTGCACTCACCAGCAGTTCGTCGTCCAGCCGCGCCGGCGCGAAATAGCGCGCCTCGCTGGAGTGCACGACGAACAGCAGGCTCTCCTCCCCCGCCAGCCGGGATTGGGCGAAACCCAGCGTGCGCAGCCGCTCGGTACGGGCCCGTTCCATGAATTTGAGGTAATTGACGTAGTAGACGATGCCACCGGCGTCGGTGTCTTCGTAATATACCCGACAGCGGTGGATGAACGACGGTACTCCGCTTTGCGCGCGCATACTCTAGTGCCAGCTCTCAAGGTTGCCAATCGGGCGGTAAAACAATTTTCCCTCACTCGCCACCAGCCGTTTCGTCGGCGAACGGGTCGGCCGTCACCGCCTCCATTCGGGTAGGCAGGTTCAGGCCGAAATGCAGGTAGGCATGGCGCGTGACTACCCGCCCGCGCGGGGTGCGCATCATGTAGCCCTGCTGGATGAGGTAAGGCTCGAGGACGTCCTCGATGGTATGGCGCTCCTCGCTGATCGCCGCAGCCAGGCTGTCCACACCGACCGGGCCGCCGTCGAACTTCTCGATCAGGGTCAGCAGCAGGCGCCGGTCCTGATGATCGAAGCCGCGCTCGTCGACGTCCAGGAGATTCAGCGCCAGGTCGGCGATCTGCCGGGTGATCCGCCCGTCCCCGCGCACCTGAGCGAAATCCCGCACCCGACGCAGCAGGCGGTTGGCGATGCGCGGCGTGCCGCGGGCGCGGCGGGCGATCTCGAAGGCGCCCTCGGCCTCGATCGGCAAGCCGAGAATACCGGCGGAGCGACTGACGATGATCGACAGATCGGCGATGGAATAGAACTCCAGGCGCTGGACGATGCCGAAGCGGTCACGCAGCGGATTGGTCAGCATGCCGGCACGGGTGGTGGCGCCGACCAGGGTGAACGGTGGCAGGTCGAGCTTGATCGAGCGCGCGGCCGGCCCCTCGCCGATCATGATGTCGAGCTGGAAGTCCTCCATGGCCGGATAGAGCACCTCCTCGACGACGGGCGAGAGGCGGTGGATTTCATCGACGAACAGCACGTCGCCGGACTCCAGATTGGTCAGCAGCGCGGCGAGATCGCCGGGGCGCTCCAGTACCGGACCCGAGGTGCTCTTCAGCGACACCCCCATCTCCTGGGCGATGATATTGGCCAAGGTGGTCTTGCCCAACCCTGGCGGGCCGAAGATCAGGGTATGGTCGAGGGCTTCGCGACGTCCTCTGGCCGCCTGGATGAACAGCTCCATCTGCTCGCGCACCACCGGCTGGCCGATGTACTCAGCCAGCTTCAGCGGGCGGATGGCCCGGTCCTGCTGCTCCTCGCGATCACGGCCGGTCGCGGTGATCAGACGGTCCGCTTCAATCACTTAGGCCATCCCCCGCAACGCCCGGCGAATCAGTTCCTCGCTACTCAAACCTTCCTCCTGCACGGTGGCGACCGCGCGACTGGCTTCCTGCGGCTTGAAACCGAGGGCGACCAGCGCGCTCAGCGCATCGCTTTCCGCGCTTGTGACTGGGGTGCCAGGGTGAGACTCCAGCGCCAACGGGGCGATGGCCGGCAGGCTTTCCCAGGCCTTGAAGCGGTCCTTGAGCTCGACCAGCAGGCGCTCGGCGGTCTTCTTGCCGACCCCTGGCACCCGGGTCAGCACCGAGGTGTCCTGGGCCTGCACGCAGCGCACCAGCTCGTCCACCTCCAGGCTGGACATCAGCGCCAGCGCCAGCTTGGGGCCGACGCCATTGAGACGGATCAGCTCGCGAAACAGCTCGCGCTCGCGCCTCTCGCAGAAACCGTAGAGCAGATGAGCATCCTCGCGCACCACCACATGGGTATGCAAGGTGACCGCCTCGTTCAGCGAAGGCAGACGATAGAGGGTGGTCATCGGTACCTCGACCTCATAGCCGACACCATTGACCTCCACGAGCAGGTGCGGCGGCTGCTTCTCCACCAGGATACCGCGCAAACGTCCGATCAAGATCCGCTTTCCTTGTTCACAAACGCAACCGCCCGCTCCGCCGTCTGGCGCCATTCAGACCATGGGGAATCAGGCTCTGCCGGTGGTGGGCGTGGCACAGAGCGATGGCCAGGGCGTCGGAGGCGTCGATCTGTGGCTTCTGCACCAGCCTGAGCAGATGCATCACCATCATCTGCACCTGCTGCTTGTCTGCTCCACCGCTGCCAACGATGGCCTGCTTGACCTGGGTGGCCGTGTACTCGGCGATCTCCAGGCCCGCCTCCGCCGCCGCGACGATCGCTGCGCCGCGCGCCTGGCCGAGCTTCAGAGCGGAATCGGCGTTGCGCGCCATGAATACATGCTCGATGCCCATGGTCACCGGGCCCTGACTCCGAATGATCTCGCGCACGCCGCGATACACTGCCTGCAGACGCTCGGGCAAGGCACCGCTGCCGGTGCGGATGCAGCCGGAGGCAATATATTCGCAACCACGCCCACTGTCGCGCACCACGCCGAAACCGGTGATCCGCGAACCAGGGTCGATACCCAGAATAAGCGTCATGAGATGGAAGCTTGAAGCCGAAAAAAAGGCCTGGCTTCAAGCCTCAAACCCGCCATCAGCCGAGTTGCTCCATGATCTCGTCGGGAATCTCGGCGTTGTGGTAGACGTTCTGCACATCGTCCAGGTCTTCCAGCATGTCGAGCAGCTTGAGCACCTTCTGCGCGGTTTCCAGATTGGCAATCGGCGCGGTGGTCGAGGGGATCATCGCCACCTCGGCCTCGTCGCCCTTGAAGCCGGCCGCGGTCAGCGCCTCGTTTACCGCAAGGAAGTCGGCGAAGCTGGTGAACACGTCCACCGAACCGTCGTCGTTGGTCACCACATCGTCGGCGCCGGCCTCCAGGGCCGCCTCCATCAGGGCGTCTTCGTCGACACCCGGGGCGAAGCTGATCTGCCCCTTGCGCTCGAACATGTAGGCCACCGAACCATCGGTCCCCAGGTTGCCGCCAGACTTGCTGAAGGCGTGGCGCACTTCGGCGGCGGTGCGATTGCGGTTATCGGTCATCGCCTCGACGATGATGGCCACGCCGCTCGGCGCGTAACCCTCGTAGCTCAACTCGGCCATATTGTCGGCATCGTTGGAGCCGGCACCGCGGGCGATGGCCCGGTCGATAGTGTCACGGGTCATGTTGGCGGTCAGAGCCTTGTCCACGGCCAGGCGCAGGCGCGGATTGTCCGCCGGGTTGCCGCCGCCGTGCTTGGCGGCGACGGTCAGCTCGCGAATCAGCTTGGTGAAGATCTTGCCCCGCTTGGCGTCCTGACGCTCCTTGCGGTGCTTGATGTTGGCCCATTTGGAATGACCAGCCATAACTCACTCCGTCTTTCTATCTGTTCGATGTGCTCTTGCCGGCGATGCCGATTACTCGGCCTTCGGTTGTTCACGCAGGCGAATATGCAGTTCGCGCAGTGCCTTGGCGTCCACCGCGCCGGGTGCCTGGGTCATGACGCAGGCGGCGCTCTGGGTTTTCGGGAAGGCAATGACTTCACGGATCGACTGGGCGCCGGTCATCAGCATTACCAGGCGGTCCAGGCCGAAGGCCAGGCCGCCGTGCGGCGGCGCACCGAACTTCAGGGCATCGAGGAGGAAGCCGAACTTCTCCTGCTGCTCCGCCTCGCCGATGCCGAGCACGCGGAACACCGCCTGCTGCATGTCCTTGTGGTGGATGCGGATGGAGCCGCCACCCAGTTCGGTACCATTGAGCACCATGTCGTAGGCGCGCGACAGCGCCGCGGACGGATTGGCTTCCAGCTCTTCCGCAGAGCAGCTCGGCGCGGTGAAGGGATGGTGCAGCGCGCTCAGGCTGCCGTCGTCGCTCTCCTCGAACATCGGGAAGTGCACCACCCACAGCGGCGCCCAGTCGCAGGTGAGCAGGTTCAGGTCATGACCGAGCTTGACGCGCAGCGCCCCCAGCGCCTCGCAGACGATCTTCGCCTTGTCGGCACCGAAGAACACGATATCGCCATCGACCGCCCCGACGCGATCGAGAATCACGCTGAGGTTGGCCTCCGGGATGTTCTTCACGATCGGCGACTGCAGGCCCTCGACGCCCTTGGCGCGCTCGTTGACCTTGATGTAAGCCAGGCCCTTGGCGCCGTAGATACCGACGAACTTGGTGTACTCGTCGATCTGCTTGCGCGGCATGCTGGTCCCGCCCGGAACGCGCAGGGCGGCCACGCGGCACTTGGGATCGTTCGCCGGGCCGGCAAACACCTTGAACTCGACATTGGTCAACTGGTCGGCCACGTCCACCAGCTCCAGCGGGATGCGCAGGTCTGGCTTGTCCGAGCCGTAGCGACGCATGGCCGTCTCATGGCGCATGTGCGGGAAGTCGCCCAGGTCCACATCCAGCACTTCCTTGAACAGCTTGCGGATCATGTTCTCGGTGATGCCCATGATGTCCGCCTCGTCGAGGAAGCTGGTCTCGATGTCGATCTGGGTGAATTCCGGCTGACGATCGGCGCGCAGGTCCTCGTCGCGGAAGCACTTGGCGATCTGGTAGTAGCGGTCGAAGCCGGCAACCATCAGCAACTGCTTGAACAGCTGCGGCGACTGCGGCAGGGCGAAGAAGCTGCCGGCGTGGGTGCGGCTCGGCACCAGGTAGTCGCGCGCGCCTTCCGGGGTGGCGCGGGTCAGAATCGGGGTTTCCACGTCGAGGAACCCGTTCTCGTCCAGGTAGCGGCGGATGCTCGAGGTGATGCTGGAACGCAGCTTCAGCTTGGCGGCCATCTCCGGACGACGCAGGTCGATGAAGCGGTAGCGCAGGCGGGTTTCCTCACCGACGTCGCTGTACTCGTCCAACGGGAACGGCGGAGTCTCGGCCTGATTCAGCACCTCCAGCTGGTAACCCAGCACCTCGATGGCGCCGCTGACCATGTTTGGATTGACCGCGCCGGCCGGGCGCAGACGCACCTTGCCGGTGATCTTGACCACGTATTCGCTGCGCACCCGGTCAGCCTTGGCGAAGGTTTCTGCACGGTCCGGGTCGAACACCACCTGGGCCAGGCCTTCGCGGTCGCGGATGTCGAGGAAGATCACCCCGCCATGGTCGCGGCGACGGTGTACCCAGCCGCAGAGGGTGACTTCCTGGCCTTCCAGGCTTTCGTTCAGTTGGCCGCAATAGTGGCTGCGCATCATGATGGTGCTTCTTCTCTCGATTCTTGAATTCGGGTGGAGCGGCTCACTCGGCCGCCGCGCAGGCGCCGCCGCAACCGCCGGCTGCACAGGCGGGTGCATTGTCGCCGCTGGCGAGGTTCTTCTTCGCGCCGGTCTTGAAGTCGGTCTCGTACCAGCCGCCGCCCTTGAGGCGGAAGCCTGGCACCGAGAACAGCTTCTTCAGCTCGGGCGACTTGCAGCTCGGACAATCGACCAGCGGCAAAGCGGGGGATTATATATGGTTAATCGACCCCGTGCAGCCCGCCCAGGCCCCGCCGATTCTGTACGCGCAGTATCCGCCGCCGTACAATGCCCGCCACTTTTCCGCCCCCGCAACGGACAGAACGGCCCAACATGCGCACCAGTCAGTATCTGCTCTCGACCCTCAAGGAAACCCCCTCCGATGCCGTGGTGATCAGCCACCAGCTGATGCTGCGCGCCGGAATGATCCGCAAGCTGGCCTCCGGTCTCTACACCTGGCTGCCGCTGGGGTTGCGCGCTCTGCGCAAGGCCGAGGCGGTCGTCCGTGAGGAAATGAACAAGGCCGGCGCCCTGGAGGTGCTGATGCCGGCCATCCAGCCCGCCGAACTGTGGCAGGAGTCCGGTCGCTGGGAACAATACGGCCCCGAACTGCTGCGCATCCGAGACCGGCATGGCCGCGAGTTCTGCGTCGGCCCGACCCACGAGGAAGTGATCACCGACCTGGCACGCAACGAGCTGAACAGCTACAAGCAGCTGCCGATCAACTTTTACCAGATCCAGACCAAGTTCCGCGACGAAATCCGCCCGCGCTTCGGCCTGATGCGCGGCCGCGAATTCCTGATGAAGGATGCCTACTCCTTCCACCTCACCCAGGAATCGCTGCAGGAAACCTACGACCGCATGCACCAGGCCTACTGCAACATCTTCAGCCGCCTGGGCCTTGACTTCCGCCCAGTGCAGGCCGACACCGGCTCCATCGGCGGCACCGGCTCCCACGAGTTCCACGTGCTGGCCGAGTCCGGCGAAGACGATATCGCCTTCAGCGATATCTCCGACTATGCCGCCAATACCGAGAAAGCCGAAGCTGTCCCCCGCGAGCAAGTGCGTGGTGCGCCGACCGAGGAACTGCGCCTGGTCGATACCCCCGACGCCAAGACCATCGACGAGTTGGTCCGGCAATTCAATCTGCCCATCGAGAAGACCGTCAAGACCTTGGTGGTACACGGCATCGAGGAAGGCCAGCTGATCGCCCTGATCGTCCGCGGCGACCATGAACTGAACGAGATCAAGGCCGCCAACCTGGCGCAGGTCGCCAGCCCCTTGGCATTCGCCTCGGAAGCCGAGATCCGCGCCGCCATCGGTGCTGGCCCGGGCTCCCTGGGCCCGCTGAACCTGCCGATCCCCTGCATCGTCGACCGCTCGGTGGCGCTGCTGAGCGACTTCGGCGCCGGCGCCAACCTCGACGGCAAGCATTACTTCGGCCTCAACTGGGAGCGCGACCTGCCGCTGCCGGAAATCGCCGACCTGCGCAATGTGATCGAAGGCGACCCGAGCCCGGACGGCCGGGGCACCCTGGTGATCAAGCGCGGCATCGAGGTTGGGCACATCTTCCAGCTCGGCACCAAGTACAGCGAGGCGATGAACTGCAAGGTACTCGGCGAGAATGGCAAGCCGGTGACCCTGCTCATGGGCTGCTACGGCATTGGCGTGTCCCGCGTGGTCGCTGCCGCCATCGAGCAGAACTACGACAAGCGCGGCATCCTCTGGCCGGAGGCGCTGGCGCCGTTCCAGATCGCGCTGGTGCCGATGAAGTACGAGAGCGCCGTGGTCAAGGAAGCCACCGACCGCCTGTACGCCGAGCTGGTCGCCGCTGGCTACGAAGTGCTACTCGACGATCGCGACAAGAAGACCAGCCCCGGGGTCAAGTTCGCCGACATGGAACTGATCGGCATCCCCCACCGCATCGTGGTGAGCGAGCGCGGCCTAGCCGAGGGCACTCTGGAATACAAGAGCCGCCGCGAGACCGAAGTCCAGGCCATCCCGGCCGCCGACCTCCCGTCCTTCCTTAGCAACCGCATTGGCCGCTGATTCCACTCCATGCCCACCCGAAGCTCCCCGTGCCTCGGCGCCGCGCTCTGCGGCGCCCTCCTGCTCGCCGGCTGCGCCAACCAGCTGCCCCAGCGCAGCGAGCATGAAGAGCGCGTCGAACGCAAACTCCTGAGCCACAGCCTGCAGATCGAGCTCGGCGAGCCGGCCATGCTGGAGCTGCCGCAGCGGCGCATCCGCATCCATGACCAGCGGACCTTCGAGGTCCGCGAGTTCGAGGTGAGCCGCCGCTACGACCGCTATACCCCCTACCAGCCCTGGCGGGAACTCTACGAGATCCCCCTGGGGGCGATGACGGTGGTGGCCGGGATCGCCGCCAACGTGCTCAACGTGGTCGCCCTCGGCAACCTGCCCGACCTTGCCACCAAGGGCTGGATCGACTATGGCTTCGCCGGGCTCAACCCGGCGATGAACATCGAGTCCAACGGCCGCTCCCAGCAGAACCTGGCCCGCCTGGACGAGCGCCTGAAGGACGAGCGTACGGAGTACTCCAGCCTGCCCTGGGCCGAACGGCCGGTGTCGGTCAGGGCCGGGGCACGGACCTACGAACTACTCACCGACCGCCACGGCGCTCTGCACCTGAACCTGCTCGACAGCCCCTTCAGCCTGCAGGACGCCCGTGTCGCCAGGCTGCAGCTGAACGTGGAGGACCCCCAGGACGGCACCCGCGCGGAAGCCGTCCTGCCAGTCAGCCGCAGCCTGGGCGGCAAGCTGCGTGAGGCCCACGACCTGGTCTACGCCGATCTCGAAAGCGACGAGGTCGGGCAATGGGTGCACCGGGTCAAGCGACTCGCAGAACTCGGCCTGGAGGAGGAAGCCAGCGAGCTGGAACAGAGCTTGATCGAACTGACCCGCCACGACCCGGAGCTGCAGCAGGAGTTTCTCGACAGCCTGCTGAAGAAGAGCGGCCGCCGGGTGGTGGCTCCCTCCGGCCACTGAGGGCGGCGGCATGCAGCTCCAGCGACTCGCCCTACGCTGCCTGCTCGCCCTGCCACTGCCGGCCGCCGCCAGCCTGCCGCAGGCGCCGGAGCCGGAACTGCGCACCCTGCTGCAGCGCACGGTCGCTGAGGCGGACAGTTTCGCTGATCGCTTCGAGGCGGAGGTCTGGCTGCTGGACATGTCGACCCGCCTGAACCGCTACCTGCCGGATCACGCCGAGCGCCTGAGCCTGCTGCGCACGGTGCATCGCGAGGCGAACAAGGCCGGCCTGCGCCCCGACCTGGTACTGGCGGTGATCCACGCGGAAAGCCGCTTCGACCGCTTCGCCATTTCCCCGGTCGGCGCTCAGGGGATGATGCAGGTCATGCCGTTCTGGAAGACTGAACTGGGCCGCCCGCAGGACAACCTCACCGACAACGCCACCAACCTGCGCTACGGCTGCACCATCCTCAGCTATTACCTGAAGAAGGAGAAGGGCGACCTCAGCCGCGCCCTGGCTCGCTATAACGGCAGCCTGGGGCAATACCGCTACCCATCGCGGGTAATCGGCCTGTGGCACGACTTCTGGTACGTCAAGTAGCGACGAACCCCATTCAGAGCAGCACGCGAAAATCCACGAACCCCTGCAAGGTCACGTTCTCCAGCTCCACCCCGTCGACCCGTGCATGCTGGGGGCCTTTCCACAGCCAGTCCGCCAGCTCGCGCACCGCCGTCTCCTCGCCCTCGACCCAGGCCTCGACCCGCCCGTCGGCAAGGTTCTGTACCCAGCCGGCCAGCGCCAGGCGCTCAGCGTGCAACGCCGTGCTCTGCCGGTAACAGACCCCCTGCACCCTGCCGCTGACCAAGGCATGCAAGCCGATTCGCGCCATCTCAGGACTCCTCCCCACGCAGTGTCCGCAGGCGTGCAGTCAGGCCGGCAGCGGTCTGCTCGCCGAGCAGTCGCTCGCGCAGCCGGCCCTGCGCATCGACGATATAGGTGACCGGCAACACCTCGCCAGGCGGCAACTGCAGACGCTCGCCCGGGTCCTGCGCCAGCACGCTGAAGCGGATGCCCAGCGCCTCGCTGGCACGGGCCAGCTCGGCGCCCTGCAGACCGTCGAAGTTCACCCCGACGACGCGCACGCCACGGCCCCGATACTGCTCGGCCAGGGCGTTCAACTGGGCAATCTCGCCGCGGCAGGGCGAGCACCACTCCGCCCAGTAATTGATCACCAGCCACTGGCCTTCCAGCTGTTCGGCGGCGACCGTCCGCCCATGCTGGTCGACCCCCCAGTCCTCGCTACAACCGGCCAGCGCCAGTCCGGCGACCAGCGCCAGGACGACTCCCACTCGCCTTCCCATAAGGCTCCTCCCACGACGATCCATGATCCAGCAGACATCTTGTCGAACAAAGCATCGCCAGCAAGCTGGCTCCCACGTAAATATAATCTACCCTCCCCATCCGGAGCGGCCGCTCAGGACTCCGGCGGAGGCGGCTGCAGCCAGTGCGCCAGGCTCTCGCCGAACAGCGCCGCGCGCTCCCGCTGGAGTCGCTCCAAGGCACAGCGCAAGGCCGGGAACCAGGGCTCGTCAAGACGCTCGGGAAGCTGATCGAGGTGCGGCAGCGGCCAAGGCGAACGACTCAGCAGTAACTCCAGGCTGTAGCGATTCAGGTCCCGGCAGAGCACCCAGCCGCCATCGCTGGTGCGGTAGACCAGTTGCTCGCGCTCGAGGAAATCGAGGATCTCATCCCAGACCGCATCGGGCAGCGGCCAGCCGGCACGCTGCATATCAGGCTGGCGGACGACCTGGCCGGACTGCTGGCTCTGGTGGAACACCCGCAGCACGCCCAGCAGTACCAGCAGGTGCGGCAGCGGATTGCGCCGCCAGCGCCGAGAGGCGGACAGGTTGCAGACCAGCTCGGCGCCCAGCAGCACGATCATCCAGCTCAGGTAGATCCACAGGAGGAACAGCGGCACGGTGGCGAAGGCCCCGTAGATCAACTGATAGGTGGGAAACAGGCTGACATAGAGGCCGAACAGCGCCTTCGCCGCCTCGAACAGCACGGCGGCGAACAGCCCGCCCTGCAGCGCATGGCGTAGCGGCACCACGGTGTTGGGCACCGCCGCATAGAGCAGAGTGAAGGCCGCCGCGCTGAACACCAGGGGCATGAAGTTCAGCAGCATCCTCGCCCCCGCCAGGGCATAGGGATCGAAGAACAGCGCCAGGGAGGTGATGTAGGTACTCAGCGCGAAGCCCGTCCCCAGCAGCAGCGGCCCCAGACTGAGGATCGCCCAGTGGAGCAGGAAGCTGGACAGGCCACGGCGCGGCTGGCGCACCCGCCAGATGGTGTTGAAAGTATGCTCGATGGTCATCAGCATGAGGAGCGCGGTGACCATCAGCAGCCCCACACCGAGCCAGGTCAGATGGCGCGCCTGCTCGATGAAGGTCTTGAGGTAATCCTGCAGCATGGCACCGCTGGAGGGCACGAAGTTGCGGAAGATGAAACCCTGGATCTGCTCGCCCACGCCCTGGAACTCCGGGATGACCGAGAGCACGACGAAGATCAGGGTCATCATCGGCACCACCGCGAACAGTGTCGTATAGGTCAGCGCTGCGGCGCTCTTCGGGCCATGATCGGCCAGAAAGCGCTCGAACAGATAACGCCAGAAATCCAAGATATCGACAAAGCGTTGACGCATGCCCTTTCCTTATCGTGAGCGATAACGAGCACAGGGTTCACCCATGCGCCGGGGTGGTTAGAATAGCGGCCCCACCCCGCTGGATGCGATCTACCCATGACCGATCTGACGCTCTATCACAACCCCCGCTGTTCCAAGTCCCGCAGCGCGCTGGAACTGCTTGAGGCCCGCGGCCTGCAACCCAGGGTGGTGCGCTACTTGGAAACCCCGCCCAGCGCCGCAGAGCTCGAGGAGTTGCTCGGCAAGCTCGGCATCCCGGCCCGCCAGCTGCTGCGCAGCGGCGAAGAGGAATACCAGGCCCTGAACCTGGCCAACCCCGCGCTGGGCGAGGCACAGCTGATCGAGGCCATGGCCGCCCATCCCCGGCTGATCGAGCGGCCGATTCTGGTGGCCGGCGACCGCGCGGTGATCGGCCGTCCGCCGGAGAAGGTCCTGGAGTTGCTGCCGTGAGCGCATCCTATATCCTGGTGCTGTATTACAGCCGCCACGGCGCCACTGCCGAGATGGCCCGGCAGATCGCCCGTGGCGTCGAGCTCGGCGGCCTCGAAGCGCGCCTGCGTACGGTGCCAGCGGTTTCCGCCGAGTGCGAGGCCGTGGCTCCGGCAATCCCCGTCGAGGGCGCCCTCTATGCCAGTCTGGACGATCTGCGCCACTGCGCCGGACTGGCGCTCGGCAGCCCGACCCGCTTCGGCAACATGGCCGCCCCGCTGAAATACTTCCTCGACGGCACCAGCAGCCTGTGGCTGACCGGCGAGCTGGTCGGCAAGCCAGCGGCTGTGTTCACCTCCACCGCCAGCCTGCACGGCGGCCAGGAAACCACCCTGCTATCGATGCTGCTGCCCCTGCTGCACCACGGCATGCTGGTCTGCGGCCTGCCGTACAGTGAGACGGCGCTGCTCGAGACCCAGGGCGGCGGCACGCCCTACGGCGCCAGCCACCACGCCGGCAGCGACGGCAAGCGGCCCCTCGACGAGCATGAAATCGCCCTCTGCCGCGCCCTCGGACGGCGTCTGGTGCAGACTGCGCGCAAACTGGGAAGCTGAAATGGCCAAGAAGAACAAACCGCTGCCGGCACTGGACTGGCTGGAGCCGCGCCAGCGCTTGGCCCGCTGGCTCAGCCTGGCACTATTTCTGGCCCTAGTGGTGCTGCTCAGCGTCTGGTACCTGCTGATCGTCGACCTGCACGGCGCGCGCCCCTGGGTGATCCTCAGCGTACACTGGCTGCCCTTGGCGATCCTGGCCCCGGGCATGCTGCTCGGCAATGCCCGCGTGCATGCCTGGACCTGCTACGTGGTCAACCTGTACTTCATCCAGGGCGTGGTCACCGCCTTTCAACCAGGCCGCCTGCTGTTCGGCACGCTGGAGGCCGGTTTCAGCCTGGCCCTGTTCTGCAGTGCCCTGCTCTACACCCGCTGGCGTTTCCAGTACGAGCGCAAGCTGGCGGGGGAATAAGCGCCATTCCGCGAACCGCGCAGCGCAGCGCAGCGCAGCGCAAGATCCAGCGTGCAGGTACGGCAGCAGCCTGCGGCCGGTTCTTCACCAGCCCAGGGTTTCCTTGAGGAAGGGAATGGTCAGCTTGCGCTGGGCCTGCAGCGAGGCCTGATCCAGCTTGTCGAGCAGCTCGAACAGCGCCGCCATACTGCGCGAACCGCGGGTGAGAATGAAGCGCCCGACCTCGTCGGTGAGGTGCAGGCCGCGGCGCGAGGCGCGCAGTTGCAGGGCACGCAGCTTGTCCTCATCGGACAGCCCCTGGAGCTGGAAGACCAGCGCCAGGGTCAGCCGCGATTTCAGGTCCGGCAGCTTGACCGGCAGTTCGCGCGGCGGCACCGCGGCGGACAGCAGCAGGCGACGGCCGCAATCGCGCAGGCGGTTGAACAGGTGGAACAGCGCCTCCTCCCAGTCCGTACGCCCGGCGATCGCTTCCAGATCGTCCAGGCAGACCAGCTCGCTCTGCTCCAGATTGTCCAGCAGCACAGGACCGTAGTCCGCCACCTCGGCCAGCGGCAGGTAGATCGCCAGCTCGCGGCGCTGCTCGAAGCGGATGCAGGCAGCCTGCAGCAGATGACTGCGCCCGACGCCCTCGCCCCCCCATAGGTAGATCAGGCTTTCGGTCCAGCCTGCGTCGGGCTCGCAGAGTCGCTCGGCATAGCCAAGCGCCGCCGCGTTGGCGCCGGGATAGAAATTGGCGAAGGTGGCGTCGTCGCGCAGACGCACCCCAAGGGGCAACTGGATCGGTTTCATGTCGGCCCGGGCGGTTCCACGGAACCGCCGCTGGAGTCTCCGTGGCTGGACTCTCCATAAATGACGGAAAGTTTATATAAATCGTGGACATGACGCAGCAAGACCATGATCACCGCGGCGACCGGCAGGGCCAGCAGTACGCCGGTGAGGCCGAACAGCTGGCCGCCGGCAAGGACGGCGAAGATCACCGCCACCGGATGCAGGCCGATCCGGTCGCCAACCAACAGCGGTGTCAGCAGCATGCCTTCGAGCAACTGGCCGACGGTGAACACCGCCACCACGCCGAGCAGGGGATAGAGATCGCCGCCGAACTGGAACAGCGCAGCGATGAGGGCGGCGCCGATGCCGACCACGAAGCCCATGTAGGGCACGATGCTCGCCAGCCCGGCCAGCAGGCCAATCAGCAGACCCAGGTCAAGGCCGATCAGCATCAGCCCCAGTGCATAGACGACGCCGAGCGCCAGCATCACTAGCAACTGCCCGCGCAGGAAGGCGCCGAGCACCTCGTGGCACTCGCCGGTCAGCCCCACCACCATGCCTTCTCGCCGCCTAGGCAGCAGAGTACGCAGCTTGGCCACCAGAATGTCCCAGTCGCGCAGCAGGTAGAAGCTCACTACCGGCACCAGCAGCAGATTGCCCAGCCAGGCGAGCAGGGCCAGGCCGGAGGCAGTAGCCTGGCTGAGCAGCTGGCTGACGATGTTGGTGGTCTTGTCCAGTTGCCCGGCGAACATCGCCTTGAGCTGGTCCAGATGCCAGAAGCCCTTGGCCAGCCCCAGCTTGACCTGGACCCACGGCAGGACCACCTGTTGCAGCCAGTCGAGCATCAACGGCGCCAACTCGTAGAGATGCACCAGCTGCCGGCCCAGCATCGGCACCAGGAACAGCAGGACCAGCAGCAGCAGCAGGCCGAACAGGGCGAACACCGCCACCACTGCCCAGGTCCGCGACAACCCGCGGCTCTCCAGACGGTCCACCAGGGGATCGCCCAGATAGGCCAGCAGTACGCCGACCAGGAAGGGCGAAAGAATCGGCATCAGCAGATAGATCAGCCAGCCGGCGAAGAACAGGCCGGCCAGCCAGAGCCAGCGGTTCGAATCGGTCATGTGGAATCCTTGTGCCTGCGATACTTGTCGGTCCAGTCCCGCACATAGTTGACGGCGCTGGCCAGGCTGCCCAGCACCACCAGCGCGATCAGCGGCGGACGCAGCACGGCGGAGGCCGGCAGCAGGCTCGCCTGCAGCAGCACCACGCTCACCAGGGTGGTCTGCAGAAAGGTGGAAAGCTTGCCCAGCCGGCTCGGACTGATCTCCAGGGAGCCGACCCGCCAGCGGTAGCAGACGGCGCCGACGACGATTAGCACATCCCGCATCAGCACCACCAGTGTCAGCCACCAGGGAATCAGTCCCACCAGGCTCAAGCAGAGGCAGCTGACGATGAGCAGCAGCTTGTCCGCCAGCGGATCGAGCAGGGCTCCAAGCCGGCTGCCCCAGGCGAAGCGGCGGGCAAGAAAGCCATCCAGCGCATCACTGAGGCCGGCCAGGACGAACACCAGCAGGGCCGCTCCGTATGCCTCGGAGAGAATCAGCCAGGCGACCGGAGGCACCAGCAGAAAGCGCAGCAGGGTCAGGAGATTGGGCAAGTGATGCATGGACGGCTCCGGCCGCTGCTTCGGCCCTTCAGCATCTCAATGGCTAGTCACCAATGAAAGCTCAACGTCGTTTCGCGTGGCTGCACCATCGGCGCCTGGCCGGGCGCCGATGGTGCAGCGCCCTCCTCGCGCAGGCCGATCAGTGTCAGCTGGGAGCGCACCTGAGCGACCGTGGACTCGAGCTGGTAGACCAGCCGGTCGCCCTCGACCCGGCGCAGGCGGGCGCCGAAGGGTTCGAGGGTGCGCTCCAGCTCTGCGTAGCGGGCCAGGTTGGCGCCTCCCACCTGCAGGGTCAGGCGCTCGGTCGCCTCCTGCTTGCCCATGAAGCGCTCCGCCAGCCGCTCGCTCGCCGCCAGCATCACGGCATCGGCCAGGGCGACGCCATCCGGCGCCTCGGCGGTCCCCTCCGACTGGCTGCCGTCGGCCGACAGACGCCACTGCGCCAGCCACTTGCCACCCTCCTGTCGGGCTCGCACGGCGAGCATGGCATTGGCACTGTAGCGTCCGGACGCATTCTCCAGGCCCGTGCCACTGGCCAGGCTCTCTGGAGTGGCGACCAGTTGCTCGTCGAGGTCGGCCATCGGCAGGCGCAGCGGCAACCCGCGATACTGGGCGGCATCACGCAACGGCTGCGCGCTGTCCTGGCCGTCGCCGACCAGTTGGGCGGCGCCACCGGCCTCGTTCAGCCACCAGACCAGCAGGCTGGGACGGTTGGCCCCCCACAGCGGCAGGCCGGCCTGGCGCAGCTGGCTCTGGATGGAAGCCGGATCGAAATCGACCACCAGCGCCTGCCCTTCGTAGCCATACTTGAAGATCAGCTGCTGTGGATCCTGGCGCGCGGCGGCCAGGGCCGGATTCTGCAGCACTGCCGGATTGCCGGTCAGGCGCACCAGCAGGGTGTCCAGGGCCCGCCGCAGAGCCTGGTCGCGCGCCGCCGGCCGCTGGCTGGCGACCGGCTCACGGACCTGATAGAGGCCGGCGAACGGCTCGGCAAGAGCAGGCAGGCTGAGCAGCGACAGGCAAAGCAGGAGCAGACGGGCGATCGGGCGCATGACAAAAATCTCGGCTTGGCGGCGCAGGGGCCGCGAATGGGGGTATACATTAAACAGCCGTCGATTCCCCGGCAACCGCGAGCACCAGCCGCGCAGGCCGCATTCCGGGGCACGTGGCGCCGCTGGCCGGGCCGCTCTGTGGTCGCTATCGGACAAGCCTGATAGAATCGCCTGTCCTGCAGACCGGCCCTCAGCCCCGGTCGAATCCCGAATTTCCCTGAAGGCCTGATCCATGAGCAAGCAACCCTCCCTGAGCTACAAGGACGCCGGTGTAGACATCGACGCAGGTGAAGCACTGGTCGAACGCATCAAGGGCGTGGCCAGGCGCACCGCGCGCCCTGAAGTGATGGGCGGCCTGGGCGGTTTCGGCGCCCTGTGCGAAATCCCGGCCGGCTACAGGCAGCCGGTACTGGTCTCCGGCACCGACGGCGTCGGCACCAAGCTGCGCCTGGCAATGGACCTCGGCAAGCACGACAGCATCGGCATCGACCTGGTGGCCATGTGCGTCAACGACCTGGTGGTGTGCGGCGCCGAGCCCCTGTTTTTCCTCGACTACTACGCCACCGGCAAGCTCAACGTCGACGTTGCCGCCCGCGTGGTCACCGGCATCGGCGAAGGTTGCGAGATGGCCGGCTGCGCCCTGGTCGGCGGCGAGACCGCCGAGATGCCCGGCATGTACGAGGGCGAGGACTACGACCTGGCCGGCTTCTGCGTCGGCGTGGTGGAAAAGAGCGAGATCATCGACGGCTCGAAGGTCGTCGCCAGCGACGCACTGATCGCCCTGCCCTCGTCGGGCCCGCACTCCAACGGCTATTCGCTGATCCGCAAGATCCTCGAGGTGAGCGGCACCGAAGTGGCCAGCGCCAGCCTGGACGGCAAGCCGCTGGCCGACCTGCTGATGGCGCCGACGCGCATCTACGTCAAGCCGCTGCTGAAACTCATCGGGGAAACCGGTGCGGTCAAGGCCATGGCCCACATCACCGGCGGCGGCCTCACCGAGAACATCCCTCGCGTGCTGCCGCAGGGCACCCAGGCGATGATCGATGTGGCCAGTTGGACCCGGCCGGCGGTATTCGACTGGCTGCAGGAGAAAGGCAATGTCGACGAGCGCGAGATGCACCGCGTGCTCAACTGCGGTGTCGGCATGATCGTCTGCGTTGCCCAGGACAAGGTCGAACAGGCCCTCGCCGTGCTGCGCGAGGCTGGCGAACAGCCCTGGCTCATCGGCAGCATCGCCGCCGGCGAAGGCGCCGAGCGCGTCCTGCTGAACAACCTGAAGGCGCACTGATGGCCGGCCCCTGCAATGCCGTGGTGCTGATCTCCGGCTCCGGCAGCAACCTGCAGGCGCTGATCGACAGCCAGGGCGAAGGCAATCCGCTGCAGATCCGGGCGGTGCTCTCCAACCGCGCCGATGCCTACGGTCTGACCCGGGCGAAGAACGCCGGCATCGCCACTCAGGTGCTCGACCACCAAGTCTACGAAGGCCGCGAGGCCTTCGATGCCGCACTGATGGCAGCGATCGACGTCTTCCAGACCGACCTGGTGATCCTCGCCGGCTTCATGCGCATCCTCACCCCCGCCTTCGTCCGCCACTACGCTGGCCGCCTGCTGAATATCCATCCATCCCTGCTACCTCGCCACAAGGGCCTGCACACCCATCGCCGCGTGCTGGAGGCCCAGGACAGCGAACATGGCTGCAGCGTGCACTTCGTCACCGAAGAGCTCGATGGCGGCCCTCTGATCATCCAGGCGGTGGTTCCGGTACAGCCGGGCGACACCGTGGAAAGCCTGGCCCTGCGCGTGTATCTGCAGGAACATCGGATCTACCCGCAGGCCGTGCGCTGGTTCGCCGAGGGTCGCCTGCGGCTGGCTCCGGAAGGAGCCATGCTGGATGGAGAAATACTGCCGACCACCGGCCATCTCATTCGAACCTAGGATAGGAGACGTTATGCGTGGCGCCCTGTTGTTCATCCTTGCCTTGCTGGCAGCACCCACCTATGCCTTCGAGCTGAAGCCGTTCTTCGCCAGCTATACCGCCGACTGGAAGCAACTGCCGGTCAGCGGCTCCGCCGAGCGCACGCTGAAGCAGCTGGACGGCACGCGCTGGGAGTACGAGTTCGAGGCCAGCATGCTGGTCGCCAGCGTGACCGAGCAAAGCACCTTCACCGTCGAGAACGGTCGCCTCGTGCCGCTCGCCTACCGCTACGAGCGCGGCGGAATGGGCAAGAGCAAGAAGGTCAAGCACGATTTCGACTGGAAGACCAAGAAGGTCCAGGGCAGCGACCGCGGCAAAGCCGTGAGCCTGCCACTCAACCGCGGCCTGTTGGACAAGTCCCTCTACCAGTTGGTGCTGCAGCAGGACGTCGCCGAAGGCAAGAAGAGCATGAGTTACCAGGTGCTCGACGGCGACGAGGTCGAAACCTACGACTTCCGCGTGCTGGGCAGCGAGAACGTGCGCACCCGGGCCGGACTGATCGAAGCGATCAAGGTCGAGCGCGTGCGCGACCCGACCCAGAGCGGCCGCAAGACAGTGTTCTGGCTCGCCAAGGACTGGGACTACCTGCTAGTGCGCCTGCACCAGGTAGAAGAGGACGGCAAGGAATACCAGATCATGCTCAAGGACGGCACGGTCGACGGCCGCCCGGTGAAGGGGCGGCTCGACTGAGAGGTTGTGAAAAAATCGAACAGTGCCGTGAGAGCCTCTCCAATCCCCTTCAAAAAGGCGTGCCATGTGAAAAGCGGGAGAGTTTATGAGCCAAATGGTCTTACTTTTCACGTAGCGCAACGTTTTAGCGGCTGTTTTGAAGGGGGGCGCAGCAGCCGCTTGAATTTTTCACAACCTCTGAGCCCAGCATTTTGCAGCAAAGCCGGCCTTGCGCCGGCTTTGTCGTTTCTGCAGCCCTACCACATCAGATCGTCGGGAATCTGGTAGGCGGCGTACGGATCGTCCTCGTCCGGAGCCTCGGTCGGGGTATTGAGCAGCACCACCCGGCGCGGATCGCGCTCTTGGATCCTCAGCGCCGCCTCGCGCGGCACCACCTCGTAGCCGCCGCCGTGGCGGACAATGCCCAGCGAGCCGCGACTGAGCTTGTCGCGCATCATGGTGTTCACCGGCAGGCGCTTGACCTTCTTGTCGTCGACAAAGTTGTAGTAGTCGTCGGTGCTCAGCTTGGGCAGGCGGGAAACCTCGATCAGCTGCTTGACCTGCGCGGCACGCGCCTTCTGCTCGGCCTTCTCCTGCTGCTGGCGGTTCAGCTCCTGGTCGCGGGCGAGCTTCTCGGCCTGGGCCTGGAGCGCCGCCTGGCGCTGCGCATCGTCCTTCTCGATCTGGCCCTTGCGCTCCAGGCGCTCCTGCTTCTGTTTCTGCTTGCCGGCCTGCTTGGCCTGCTTCTCGTTGACCAGCCCGGCTTTCAGCAACTGGTCGCGCAATGACATACTCATCGTAAGAGATCTTCCAACAGCCCGGCGATGCGGGCGTTCGTTTTCAGGGGCAAACTTCAGCGACACGGGCAGACCGGGGAAAGGATGAACTGGCGCTTTCCGCTACCTGCCGGCTGGGGGTCAATCCTCCAGCCTGAAGGTCCGGAGTGCAAGCCCACTAATGGCCGGCGACACAGCCACTGGCGACCCCCGGACAAGGGTTATACATTTCATCAGCACCTCGCGGTAGTCTCGACGGATCAAAGCCATGCCACTTTTCATCAAAGCCTCGCTACTGGGCACCTTTCTCGCCAGCATCCTCTTCATACACTTTCGCGGCCGCGCCCGCCTGCCCCTGCTGCGCCAGATGGTCAACTACTCGGCGCTGTTCATGCCGTACAACGCTCTGATGCAGCTCTTCTCCCGGACGCCTTCACGGCCTTATGTGGAACGCCGCGACTTTCCCGAACTGGACCTCTTGCGCGACAACTGGCAGACCATCCGCGACGAAGCCCAGGCGCTGTTCGACGAAGGTTACATCCGTGCCGCCCTGCACGACAACGAGGCCGGCTTCGGCAGCTTCTTCAAGAAGGGCTGGAAACGCTTCTACCTGACCTGGTACGCCGAGGGCGAACTGCCGTCAGCCCGCCGGCTGTGCCCCAGGACCCTCGAACTGCTCGCCCGGACCCCTTCGGTGAAGGGGGCGATGTTCGCCCGGCTGCCGGCCCACAGCCACCTCAATCCGCATCGCGACCCCTTCGCCGGCTCGCTGCGCTACCACCTGGGTCTGGCCACGCCGAACTCTGACGCCTGCCGCATCCATGTCGATGGCGAGCCCTATGCCTGGCGCGACGGCGAGGACGTGATGTTCGACGAGACCTACGTACACTGGGTGCTGAACGAGACCAACCAGTCGCGCCTGATCCTGTTCTGCGATGTCGAACGGCCATTACCGGTGCCGCTGCGCCAGCTCAACCGCTGGATCAGCGACGTCCTTGGCCGGGCCACAGCGCCGCAGAACGTCGAGGGAGAACGGGTCGGCGCGATCAACCGCGCCTACGGCGGCTTCAAGCGCATCGGCAACGCCCTGGGCGGACGGGTCCGGACGTTCAAGCGCCGTCATCCGAAGGCCTATCGGGCGCTGCGCCCGGTCCTCGCTGCACTGCTGGCGACACTGCTGTACCTCTGGCTCATCGGCTGAAGGCTCAGGCGCAGCCCGACTCGTCGCGCTCGACACGCTTGGCCTCGGCCCACAGGGCCTCCAGCTCGTCCAGGCTGCAGCCCTCGGGGCTGCGTCCGTCGGCGCGCAGGGCCTGCTCGATGAAGCGGAAACGCCACTCGAACCTGCGGTTGGCACCGCGCAAAGCAGCCTCCGGATCGACCGCGAGATGCCGCGCCAGGTTGGTCGCGGCGAACAGCACATCGCCGAGCTCATCGGCGATGGCCTGCCGGTCGTTCCCGCTCATCGCCTCCAGCAGCTCGTCCAGCTCCTCGCGCAGCTTGTCCACCACCACCAGCGCTTCCGGCCAGTCGAAACCGACCCGGGCGGCGCGCTTCTGCAACTTGACCGACCGGGACAATGCCGGCAGGGCCTGTGGCACGTCGTCGAGCAGGGACAGCTGCTCGGGCGCGGCGGCCTTCTCCGCCCGCTCCTCGGCCTTGATCTCCTCCCAGCGCTGGCGGATGGCCGCTTCGGCCAGCTTCGGCAGATCCGGCGCGCCGTACAGATCGCCGTCGGGGAACACGTGGGGATGCCGGCGGATCAGCTTGCGGGTGATGCCGTCGACCACCGCGGCGAAGTCGAAGCGCCCCTCCTCCCGCGCCAGCTGGCTGTAGTAGACCACCTGGAACAGCAGGTCGCCGAGCTCGCCCGGCAGGTGCTCGAAGTCACCGTGCTCGATGGCATCGGCAACTTCGTAGGCCTCCTCGAGGGTATGCGGGACGATGCTCGCGTAGGACTGCTGCAGGTCCCAGGGACAGCCGTGCTGCGGATCACGCAGGCGGGCCATCAGGTGCAGCAGGTCGTCGAGTCGATACATGGAATCTTCCTGTTCGGTCCGGGGGCGGAAGCCGCGAGCATAACGCGATCCCGCCGCGGCTGCCGCCAGGGACTCAGAACGGCTTGCCACGCCAGAGACCGGCGCCCAGGAAAACCGCCCAGAGCAGCCCGCCCCCGGCCGGCAGCCAGACGCGGCGCATGGGGCAGCAGCAGCACCAGGGCGAAGCCCGTCAGGGACACCAGGCCGAACCAGCCGACCGGCCCCATGGCCGCCCCCCAGGCCAGAACGCAGGCCTGGAAGGCCAGCCCCAGTGCCAGCCAGCCGGCGATGCGCAGGGTCCGCCGCAGCCAGATCGACGGCGCCCGCTGCCAGACCTGGCGGTAGTGGCGTTCGAGCCCCAGGCAGAGCCCGAGCATGCCCGTGTAGGCGAGCAGCATGCCCGCAGTGAATCCGGTCAGCATCGCACGACTCCTTCCAGCGGACGGGACACTCCAGCGGCGGCATCCGCCCGGCCGACCCGCCAGGCCGCCCAGCCCAGCACGGCGCCACACAGGAAGACGCACAGCTCCAGGAGCAGACGGGTTCTATCGAGGGACAGCGCGCTGAAGCCCCCGAGCAGCGGCAGCCCCATGCACAGCAGGACAACCGCCCACAACTGCTCGCGCCAGGCCGCCATCGGCGGACGCCGCCAGGCATGGGCGAACGCCAGGGCCCAGACGGCGAAGAACAGGCGCACTTCCAAGCCGGCACGGCCGGCCAGATCCGCCGGCAGCAGGCGACCGGCCCAGAGCAGCACGACGCACCCCAGCATGAGGCCGGCCACCGTGCCGACGTTCAGGCACTCGACCAGGCGGAAGCCCTGTCCGGCATTCGCCTCGGCCACCTTGAGGCGCTGGCGGATGACGAACAGCACCAGACCGGTGGCGATCATCGCGCAGCTGACCGCGCTGCAGAGGAAATACAGCCAGCGCATCGGATAGCCGCCGAACTGCGCAAAATGCAGTCCGGCCATGACCCGCTGGGTCAGGGCACTGAGGCGCTTCTCCGGCGGCGCCTGCAGGAGCCTGCCGGAAACCCCGTCGAAGACCGCCGCATCGCCCTTGGTCAGGGCGATGCGACTGCCCAGCAGTTGAGCACCAGGCGGGCGGCATGGCGATCTTCGTCGGTCGACACCTTCAGTACCGGCGAACGCTCGGTGGGCAGATCGATGTTCCATACCTGGGCCTCACCGTGTTCGCGCGTCAGCCAGTCCTGGGCAACGCGTGCGGCCTTCTGCTGGTCGACACCCCTGTCGCGCAGCTCCGGCTGCATCCACCAACTGATCTCCTTGTCGAACACCGTCAGGGTACCGGTGAGGAAAATGGCGAACAGCAGCCAGCCGAGCAGCAGCCCCGCCCAGGTATGCAGCCAGGTCATGGACTGCCGGAAGGTTCTGTTCCCGGGCATCAGAATGCATCTCCGAACCAGACCGGCCAGAAGCCGACGGCAGCCAGCGGCAGGGCCAGGCCGAGGCCCAGCCAGACGCGCCACACCGAGGATGCCGAGAACGCCCACAGAATGAACACCGTATAGGCGGCGAAGGACAGCAGCGTAGCGATCATGAAGGCATCGAAGCGAGCCAGCGGCAACAGCCGCGCCAGAGCCGCGGTGGCGGCGTAGGTGAAGGCGTAGCCGCCGAAGACGGCTGCGACGACCCGCAGTCCCGTGTCCAGCCTGACCCGCCAGGGTGCTCGTTGTGGCAGTTGCGTACTCAAGACTCCTCCTCCTCGGGAAATCGCATTCGTCGGACGGCACACGACACCGTCAGGCGCCCAACAGTCCCATCCACCGCCAGTGCGGCAGCACGGTCCTCTCGAACCTCTGCAGGCGCGTCCCGAAATTGCCGCCCGGATCGAGGCCGGCGTCGCCCAGCAGGGCGCGCAGCGTTTCCTGCAGCATTCGGCCGGAGAGGCCGGGGTACTCCAGCAGGACGCGCAGGGCGATCAGCTGCAGGCGATCGGCGCGTACCGCGGAACCCAGGCTGGGCGCCGCCAGATGGCCATAATCCGCGCCCTGCAGAACCCGCTCGGCGAGTACCAGGTTCAGGGCCCGGCAACGCTCGACCGCGACCTTGCCCGGCAGCAGCGGATGGACATGCCCGGCCCAGGCGAGCATCTGCAGGGCCGGGCTGATCAGGCCGGTCTGCCCCTGCAGGGCCGGCAGGCGGGCCAGCTCGGCGAAGGAGCGTGGCCCCGTTGCCAGGGCCTCGAGCAGGGGACCGAACAGGCCGGCCTGTCCCTGCACCGGGCCGATGCGGGTGTCGAAGTCGATGCCGCCGCCCTGCGGCGCTCCCGGCAGGGCCGTCACCACCTGGTCGAGCAGCGCCTGGCGATGGGCCTGCTCGTCCAGCCGGCGCACGCCGCACTGGTAGAGATCGCGGCGTTCGGACTGGTTGCGCGCCAGGTCCTTGAAGGTTTCCCGCGCGGCCGGGGTGCGCAGCTCGCTCAGCAGGGGCAGCAGGTTGCCCGGCAGGGACAGCGCGTCGATGTTTTCCAGCGGCGTGGCGCTGCCCAGGTACTCGCAGCCGCAGGCAGACAGCGTCTCGATGACATCGGCCACGTGCAGCGACTCCCAGTGCGCGTTGAGCAGCTCGTGGGCCAGCTGGCGCGGATCTTCCCGCCGGCCCGCCGCCAGATAGCTTCCCGCGGCCGGATGCTCGCGGAAGAAGCCGGCACCGCCCTGCTCCATGCGCTCGAGCAGGCCCAGGCCGGCCTGCAGCCGGGCCACCGAGTCGCCCGGCGCGCAGTCGCCCTGGCAGCGCAGGAAGCGCTGCATCGCGGAAAGAAACGCCATGCCGGGCTGGCACATGTAGCCGAGGTAGAGAATGCCGCCCGGCTTGAGCCAGTGGTGCACGCAGCGATGCAGCGCCTCGCGGTCGGATGCGGAGATCCACGAGTAGACGCCGCCGAGGACGATGAAGTCGTGCTGCGCCCCCCTGCGCCTCGGCCATTCCGGCCAGGGAGGCGAAATCGGCCTCGACGAATTCGAGGTTGTCCAGCCCGGCGGCCTGCGCCAACTCGCGGCCGTGGGCGATATGGCGCGGATTGAAGTCGGCGGCAACGAAACGCCCCTGGGAGTTGGCCGCGGCGTTGAGCGCCGCGCCCAGCCCCTGGCCGCAGCCGAGCTCGCATCAGGAATAGGGCCGGGCGATGTCCGGCGCCGCGACGCCCAGCGCCGTCGCGACGAAGGACAGCCAGAGCGGCGTCGACTCGCGCTGGAAATGGTGGGGATAGGGCACGTCCAGTACGTAGCCGGTGTCTTGCGGCATGGCTGCTCGGCTCCTGGCAGGCGGTCAGAAGGAGAACTTGGCCGAGGCGTAGTAGGCCCGGCCCGGCTCGTTGTAGCTGGCCGCCCCGGCGCCGGTGGAGGAGTTGGTGCCCTCGCGCTTGAGTTCCTTGTCGAACAGGTTGTTGATGCCCGCGCCGAAGCTCCAGTTCTTGTCCAGCTCGTAGTTGCCGTTGATCGCCCACAGGGTATAGCCGCCCCGCTGCTTGAGGGCATCGCCGCTTTCCGCGGCGCCCGTGCCGCTCAGCCGGCGCGGATCCTGGTAGCCGTAGAGGGTCATGCTCAGGCTCAGGTTGAGCGCCTCGCTGGCCTGCCAGTCGAGCATGGAGTTGACGGTGAGCTTGGGAATGACCGACAGCGGCTCGCCGGTCTTCTTGTTCTTGTTCTCGATCATGTAGGTGAAGTTGGTGTTCCAGCTCAGGATGTCACCCTCGAAGCCCATCAGCGGGACGTTCAGGGTGCCTTCCCAGCCGGCCACCACCGCCTTGGGCGCGTTCTCCCACATGAGGATCTGCCCGGTGCCGGCGGTCCCCTCGGTGAGGCCGGTGGGGTTCAGGCCGGCCTCGATCTTGTCTTCGTATTCGTTGCGGAAATAGGTCACCCCGGCGTTCCAGCCGGCCTGCTCGTAGGCGACGCCCAGCTCGAAGTTCCAGCTCTTTTCCGCATCCAGGCTGTCGTTGCCCTGCACGTAGCAGCCGCCGCCCAGGCTCGGCGAGTCGGCCGGACAACCGATGCCCATGGTGAAGTAGATGTAGTTGATGTTGGACTGGTACAGGTTGGGCGCCTTGAAGGCCCGCGCCAGACCGCCCTTGACGGTGACGGCATCGGTCAGTTGGTAGGAGGTGTTCAGGCTCGGGCTCCAGTTGCTGCCGAACTGGGTGTGGTTGTCGAAGCGCAGACCGGGCGTCAGGGTCCAGCGCTCGGTCAGATGAACGTTGCTTTCGGCGAAGAAGGCGACGTTCTCGTTGGTCGCCTCGCTGTCGCGGGGGCCGGAACCGACCCCGGCAATGGCGCCTCCGCCCGCGGTGCTCTGGCTCATCGAGTAGGGGTCGTCCAGCACTTCCTTGGTGTACTCGAAGCCCAGCGTCGCCACCTGGCTGAAGCCGAAGGTGAAGGGAATGCTCACCTCGCCGCTCAGCGCATAGTTGTCGTATTCGGAGGTGGACTTGTCGCCGCTGTTGATGCTGCCCTCAGGGGCGCCGCCCAGGCCCTCGTTGAGGCGCCGGTTGCGGGTGTTCTCGTAGGAGAAGACCAGCTGCGAGCTGCCCCAGTCCCAGTTGCCGCGGTGGGTGATGGAGCCGGCGCGACGATACATGATATTGGTTTCCCGACCGATCAGCTCGTTCAGCAGTGCAGAGCCCGTCGAGCTGACAGCCCGGTCGCCGGCGTAGATGTTTCCCTGGCGGCTGTAGCTGCCCTCGACCTCGATGGTCTGCTGCGAATTCAGGTCCCAGCGCAGCAGGCCGTTGAGATCGCGGTTGCGCACCCCCTCCTTGCCGGCCGGCGGGGTGATGGTGGTATCGGTCGCGTAGGCGCTGTTCAGGCCCGGCTCGTCGGCGTCGGTCTTGTTGAGATTGCCGCTCAGGCGGTAGGAAAGGCCTTCGACCACAGGGCCGGTCAGGCTGAAGCTGTAGCGCCGGGTCTGTCCCTCGTACTCGCTTTCCGGGCTGTTGGCGTACCAGGAAAGCGAGCCATGCGTCTTTTCGGTCGGTGCCTTGGTGATGATGTTGACCACCCCGCCGGCCGCCCCCGAACCGTAGCGCGCCGCCGCCGGACCGCGCAGCACCTCGATGCGCTCTACCAGCTCCGCCGGCACCCAGTTGGTGTCGCCGCGGGTGTTGCGCTCGCCGCTGCGCCCCATGCGCACCGAGCTTCGCGAGCGCACGGGCTTGCCGTCGATCAGGATCAGGGTGTTCTCCGGGCCCATGCCGCGGATGTCTATCTGCCGGTTGTTGCCGTACTGGCCGCTGGCGCTGTTGCCGGTGAGGTTGACGCCGGGCATCTTGCGGATGATGTCGGACAGGTCGTTGACCGGCGGACGCTTCCTGATGTCGTCGGCGGTGATGATGGAAACGCCGGGGGCCTGTTTCAGCTCCCGCTCGGAGGTAACCAGCACGTCATCCAGGGCGAGGACGCTGCCTTCGCCTTCCTGATAGGCGCCGCTGTCATGGGCGCCCTCCTCGGCAGCCTCCTCCGCTTCCAGGGAGGGTGAAGAAACCGCCAGCAATGCCAGGGGCAGATGTGCGAGCCTGAAACGCGAGTACATGCCTTACCTCACTTCTACGCATGGGCGAGCCGGCCATCTGTCCAGGCGAGTCGGGATCGAGCACGAGCGACGAAGAACAGGGTCCCGACGGTCGGCCCGACCGGGACTCTCGACCCGGCGATGGCGACGCACTACAAAGTTGTAGGCAAATACTATTTATTCTTATTTAATAATAAGGCTCATTTACGATCTATACATTTTTCAGGGACAGCACCAGCCGCAGCCCCGGATGACGGTTCTCCGCCCACAGCCAGCCATCCTGCTGACGAATCAGCCGGCGGGCGATCGCCAGTCCCAGGCCGAAGCCGTCGCCGCCCGGCCGTGCGGCATTCAGCCGGGTAAAGGGCTGGAAGATGCGTTCCAGCTCGCCCTCCGGCACCCCGGGCCCCCGATCCTCGACCCACAGCAGCCACTCGTCGCCCTCGCGACGGCCGTCCAGACAGACGCAGCCGCCCTCCGGCGAA
Source organism: Azotobacter armeniacus (assembly GCF_054779355.1). Lineage (NCBI taxonomy): Bacteria > Pseudomonadati > Pseudomonadota > Gammaproteobacteria > Pseudomonadales > Pseudomonadaceae > Azotobacter > Azotobacter armeniacus. Next base: position 28,512 of record NZ_BAAGYK010000059.1, on the reverse strand, counting down.
TGACGGATGGCGTTGCGCAGGATGTTCTCCAGCGCCCGCGCCAGCCCGTTCAGACTGCCCAGGACCCGGCAGTCCGCCGGCAGCCGGCAGGGAAGACGCTGCGGGCTCCAGCCGCTCTCGAAACAGGCGTCCTCGCAGAGGATCTCCCAGAGGGCGCCGACCTCCACCGGCTCCAGCGCCGGCTGCGGCCGTTCGGTATCCATCCAGGCCAGCTCCAGGGTGCTGTCCACCAAGGTCCGCATGGCACCGACCTCGCGGCGGACCCTCTCCTCCAGTTCGGCGCCGCTCAGCCCGGCCTCGCTGGCCACCTGCAGGCGGCTCAGGGGCGTGCGCAGCTCATGGGACAGATCGCGCAGCAACTGGCGCTGCAGGCCCAGCGACTCGTCCAGGCGCTCGGCCATGTGATCGAAGGCGCGTCCCAGCTCGCCCAGTTCGTCGCGACGACGGGCGACTTCCGGATCCACGCGCGCCCCCAGGTTGTCCGCATGCAGGGCATTGGCTTGCTCGCGCAGGCGCGCCAGCGGCGCAATCAGTACCCGGTACAGTCCAATACAGAACAGCAGCGCCAGCCCGGCAGGAATCAGATAGAGGGCCACGGCCTGGAGCAGCGCACGGTAACGCCAGGGGCGATAGCGCTCGGGCAACTGGATGGCCAGATAGCCGCGCCCCTCGACCAGCGGAATGGAGATCAGCGGCAACTCCTGGCTACGCCGACTCATCGGCCAATCCAGCTGACGCATGAAGGTCAGCCGTACACCCTCGATCAACGGCCGGCTCCCCAGCGACTGCAGATTGCCATCCAGCAGATCGACCGGCCCCGGCTCCCGCTGCTTCAGGTCGCGCAGAAAGGCATCCACCGCCTCGGGACCCTCCCACGCCACGCGTCCGGCCTCGCCGGCATAACCCCGGAGTAGCCGACGGGCTTCACCGGAAAGGTAAGAAGTCTGCAGATCGATCCAGTCTCCCCAGGAGCCGCTCAGGGAAATCACCAGCAGGCAGAAAGTGACCAGCAACGCGGCCAGCCGCCAGAACAGCGAATGACGACCCGGCATTCAGGTCTCCTGCAGCTTCAGCAGATAGCCCTTGCCCCATACGGCCTCCAGCCGGACACCATGCAGACCGAGGGTGGCCAGCTTGCGCCGGATGTTGCTGACATGCATGTCCAGGCTCCGGTCATGCTGGGAATAGCCGCGGCGCAGTACCTGCTGGTAGAGGAACGGCTTGCTCAGCACCTCTCCCGGATGGCGCCCGAAGGTTTCCAGCAGACGGTACTCGGTAGGGGTCAAGCCGGCCCAGGCATCACCATGGCGGATGTCGCAACATCCCTCATCGAAGTGCAACGGAAAATTGGCCGAGGGCATGGGCTGCCCACGCTCATAGGCGATGCGACGCAGGATGGCCTCGATGCGCACCTGCAGCTCGCCCATGCCGAAAGGCTTGGGCAGATAATCGTCGGCCCCGCGACTGAAACCGGTGATACGATCCTGCTCGTCGCCCAGTGCAGAGATCAGGATGACCGGGGCATGCCGGCGCCGGCGCAGGCGAGCCAGCACCTCGAGGCCGTCGAGGCCGGGCAGCAGGATGTCCAGCAGGATCAGGTCGAACTCGCGCTCGCTGGCCAGCACCAGGCCGTCGCGGCCGTCGCCGCACAGCGTCACGGCAAAGCCCTGGCGCGCCAGATGATCGTTCAGGTGGACGCCCAGCAGGGGATCGTCCTCGATGGCCAGGATGTGGCGATTGGGAAAGGAAGTCATCCGTCGGCTCCGCAAAATGCGAATAATTCTACTTAATATCCTGCGGAGTACGTCTACCTGAAAGGCCGGCAGGTACTGCCGGCGCCAGGAGTCAGGGGGCGGCGCGGTGGCGGCGTGCCTCGATCACGTTGGGCAACTGGGCGATGCGCGCCAGCAGCCGGCCGAGAGCGCCCAGTCCGGGGATCTCGATGGTCAGGACCATCTGCGCCGTGCTGTCCTCCTTGTTCGACAAGGTGTTGGCGGCCAGCACGTTGATCCGCTCGTTGAGCAGCACCTGGGACACGTCGCGCAGCAGGCCGGAACGGTCGTAGGCATGGATGAAGATGTCCACCGGATAGGTCTGCACCGGCACCGGCCCCCAGCTGACCTGAATGATCCGCTCCGGCTCGCGGCTGGCCAGTTGCAGGGCGTTGGCGCAGTCCTGGCGGTGGATGGTAACGCCGCGACCCAGAGTGATATAGCCGACGATGGGATCGCCCGGCAGCGGCTGGCAGCAGCCGGCCATCTGCGTCAGCAGGTTGCCCACTCCCTGGATCTGGATGTCGTCGTGCTTGCCGGACCTATACGGAGTGCCGGACTTGCGCGGAATCAGCTCGAGCTGCTCGGTGCTGCGCTCCGGCTCGACCAGCTGCTGGGCCAGCCCCACCACATGGGCCAGGCGCAGGTCGCCGGCGCCGAGGGCGGCGAACAGGTCCTCGGCGGTCTTCAGGTTGCTCTTTTCCGCTAGCCGGTCGTAGTCCACCGGCGACAGGTCGAGACGGGAGAGTTCGCGCTCGAGCAGCGTCTTGCCGGCGGCGACGTTCTGGTCGCGTGCCTGCAGCTTGAACCAGTGGATGATCTTCGCCCGGGCCCGCGAGGTGGTGACGTAGCCGAGGTTGGAGTTCAGCCAGTCGCGGCTCGGCGAGCCGTTCTTGCCGGTGATGATCTCCACCTGCTCGCCGGTCTGCAGGCTGTAGTTGAGCGGCACGATCCGCCCGTCGATCTTGGCGCCGCGGCAGTTATGCCCGATCTCGGTGTGCACGCGGTAGGCGAAGTCCAGCGGCGTAGCGCCCTTGGGCAGGTCGATGGCATGGCCGTCGGGGGTGAACACGTAGACCCGGTCGGGCTCGATGTCGACCTGCAGTTGCTCGACCAGGCCGCCGATGTCGCCCAGTTCCTCGTGCCATTCAAGCACCTGGCGCAGCCAGGAGATCTTCTCCTCGTAGTGGCTGGAGGTGGACTTGACGTCGGTGCCCTTGTAGCGCCAGTGGGCGCAGACGCCCAGCTCGGCCTCCTCGTGCATGGCGTGGGTGCGGATCTGCACCTCCAGGGTCTTGCCGTCCGGGCCGATCACTGCGGTGTGCAACGAGCGGTAGCCATTCTCCTTGGGGTTGGCGATGTAGTCGTCGAACTCCCGGGGAATGTGCCGCCACAGCGAATGGACGATGCCGAGAGCGGTATAGCAGTCGCGCACCTCCGGGACCAGCACGCGCACCGCGCGCACGTCGTAGATCTGGCTGAACTGCAGGCCCTTCTTCTGCATCTTGCGCCAGATCGAATAGATATGTTTGGCCCGGCCGTTGATGTCGGCCTTGATGCCGGCGGAGGCCAGGGCTTCCCTGAGTTCCTGGACGACCTTGGCGATGAACTGCTCGCGATCCAGCCGGCGCTCGTGGAGCAGCTTGGCGATCTGCTTGTACTGCTCGGGCTCCAGGTAGCGGAAGGACAGATCCTCCAGCTCCCACTTGATGTGGCCGATGCCGAGGCGGTGGGCCAGCGGCGCATAGATGGCGGAGACCTCGCGGGCGACGCGCTGGCGGCGTTCCTCGCTGGCATGCTTCACCGCACGGATCGCGCAGGTGCGCTCGGCCAGCTTGATCAGCGCGACGCGCACGTCATCGACCATCGCCACCAGCATCTTGCGCAGGTTCTCCACCTGGGTCTGGGCATCCAGCACCAGGGATTCACGGGGGTTGAGGCTGGCGCTGATCGCCGCCATGCGCAGCACGCCCTCGATCAGCTTGGCCACCACCTGGCCGAAGTGCCGCTGCACCTCTTCCAGGGCGATCTGCTTTTGGCGCACGCCGCGATAGAGCACGGCAGCGACCAGCGAATCCTGATCCAGCTTGAGATCGGCGAGGATTTCTGCGATCTCCAGCCCGACCAGAAAACTGGATATGCCGGCGGCGGGAGTATCCGGCTCCGACCTGGCTCGCTGCTCGGCCTCGCGGGCGTACTCGCAGGCCTTCTTCAGCGCCTTACGCTCCAGGGCCGGGTCCATCTTCAGGACATGATCCAGCCAGGCCTCAAGGTTGATGCTACCGTCGGTGTTGACCGGCTGCTGCGCTCTCACCTGTACCATGTATATCTACCTTTCCCCCAGCATGGACTCCATGCCGAACAAACATCAGCCGGATCAGGCTGCCTGGAAACGAAAAATGTAACCATCCCTGCCGGCAAGTCTCGGCGTTCCACCTCAGCGCGAGGCAGGCCCCCCCTCGAACAACGCCATGGCCTCGACATGGGCGGTCTGCGGAAACATGTCGAGAATTCCGGCACGCCGCAGCCGGTAGCCCTGCCCAGCCAGCTCCGCGGCATCCCGGGCCAGGGTCGCCGGATTGCAGGAGACGTACAGCACCCGTCCGGCGCCCAGGGCGCCCATCTGCCGCACCGCCTCCAGCGCGCCGTCGCGCGGCGGATCGAGCAGTACCGCGGCAAAGCCAGCGGCCGCCCAGGGCGCCTCGGCCAGCGACTTCGACAGATCCGCCTGGCAGAAGTGCAGGTTGCCCAGGCCGTTGCCGGCCGAGTTTTCCCTGCCCCGTTCGACCATCGCCGCCACGCCCTCCACCGCCACCACCTCGCGCGCCCGCAGCGCCAGAGGCAGGGCGAAGTTGCCCAGTCCGCTGAACAAGTCCAGCACCCGCTCCCCAGGCTGCGGTGCCAGCCACTCCAGGGCCTGGGCGACCATCGCCTCGTTTACCTCGGCGTTGACCTGCACAAAGTCGCCGGGGCGGTAATGCAGCTCGAGGTTCCACTGCTCCAGGCTGTAGCCCAGCAGGGCTTCTGGCGAGTCCGCCTGCGGCTCGCCCTTGCCCTGCAGCCAGAGCTGGGCGGAGTGCTCGCGGCAGAAGGCACGCAGGCGCTGCAGGTCGTCGCCCACAAGTGGCGCAGTATGACGCACCAGAATGGCGCTTGTATTGCCACGGAACAATTCGATATGTCCCAACGCCTGGGGCCGCGCCAGGCCGTACAGGAGCGCAGGCAGGGCGCGCAGGATGGATTGCAACGGCCGTACCAGCACTGGGCAATCGTCGATGGCGACGATCGCCTGGCTGGCAGCGGCGCGAAAGCCCACCGCCAGCCGGCCCGTGGCGGCATCCCAGCGCACCGCAATGCGCGCCCGGCGGCGGTAGCCGAACTCCGGACCTACCAGGGGCGGCGCCCATTCCTCCGGTGCGAGGTCGGCGAAACGCATGAGCTGCTCGGCGAGGGTGCGCTGCTTCAGGGCTAGCTGCTCGGCATGGGGCAGCGCCTGCAGGGTACAGCCGCCGCAGCACCCGGCATGCGCGCAGAGCGCGACGCGGCGCAGCGGACTGGCCGCCAGGATGCGCTCGGCACGGGCATCGACGACCCGGTTGCGCGCACCGAGCACACGGGCCTCGACCTGCTCGCCAGCCAGGGCGTCGGAGACGAACCAGGTGCGCCCGTCGACGAAAGCGATGCCGCGGCCGTCGTGGGCCAGGCGCTCGATGGTCAAGACCTGCTTCCTGCCCACCTGCAGGGACGCCGTGCGGGCGCCGCCGCTGGGCTGGAAGCGCAGGCCGGTAGTGCGTCTAGCCACGGCAGAAGGCCTCGCGTCGCGTGCTACCCCACAAGGCAGGGGCCGGCTTACGGCTGGTCATAAACACCCGTGGACAGGTAGCGATCGCCGCGGTCGCAGATGATCGCCACCATCACCGAATTCTCCACCTCACGCGACAGGCGCAGCATGGCCGCCACCGCCCCGCCCGAAGACACGCCGCAGAAGATGCCCTCCTCGCGTGCCAGGCGGCGCATGCAGTCCTCGGCCTCGGTCTGGGCCATGTCGATCACCCGGTCGACGCGGGTCGCGTCAAAGATCTTCGGCAAGTATTCCTGCGGCCAGCGGCGGATACCGGGAATCGCCGAGCCTTCCTGGGGCTGCAGGCCAACGATCTGCACCGCCGGGTTCTGCTCCTTGAGGTAGCGCGAGGTGCCCATGATGGTGCCGGTGGTGCCCATGGAGCTGATGAAGTGGGTGATGCGGCCCTGGGTCTGGCGCCAGATTTCCGGACCGGTGCCTTCGTAGTGGGCCTGCGGGTTGTCCTGGTTGCCGAATTGGTCGAGCACCTTGCCGCGCCCCTCGCCCTGCATCTTCAACGCCAGGTCGCGGGCGCCCTCCATGCCCTCGGCCTTGCTCACCAGCACCAGCTCGGCGCCATAGGCGGTCATCGCCGCCTTGCGCTCGGCGCTCATGTTGTCCGGCATGATCAGAATCATCCGGTAGCCCTTGATCGCCGCCGCCATGGCCAGGGCAATGCCGGTGTTGCCGGAAGTGGCCTCGATCAGGGTATCGCCGGGGTGGATGTCGCCGCGCTGCTCGGCGCGGGTGATCATCGACAGTGCCGGCCGGTCCTTCACCGAACCGGCCGGATTGTTGCCTTCCAGCTTGACCAGCAGGGTGTTCGAGGTTTCGCCCGGCAAGCGCTGCAGACGCACCAGCGGGGTATTGCCGATGCACTCGGCGATGGTGGGGAAATGCACTGTCATGGAAACACTCGGTATCCTGAATCAGAAATAGGCTGCTCGATCCGGGCGGCATCCTTGCCGCCATGCTGCGTGGGCGCCGCTCGCCATGCGCCCCTGCGACGCCCGGCCTGACAACAAGCTCCGCTCATCCGTCGAGGAGCGGACATCGACTCGGGAAGCGAGTCATCCAGGCCACAGGGGAAACCTATGATAGCCGGCAAAGCGCTGGAGGCCATCACCCGGAAATAGCGCATACATATTCCAAATAGCTATGACACTGCCTCCTGTTGCCCCATTGGAGTCTGTGGCTACACTGCGCCCCAAATCCATCATGGAGAATCGGGGTGTTTCACGACTTCAGCATCAAGGCCCGCATCGTCATGCTTACCCTGCTGCCCAGCAGCCTGCTGGCGCTGGTCCTGGGCGGCTATTTCACCTGGCAGCAACTGACCGAGATGCACGGCAATCTGGTGGAGCGCGGCCAGTTGATCGTCCAGCAGCTCGCGCCCCTGGCCGCACCCTCCCTGGCGCAGAGCTATCACAATCGCCTGCAGCGGATCGCCAACCGGGTGCTCGACCAGGCTGACATCCGTGCAGTGAGCTTTCTCGACAGCAAGCTGGAAACCATCGTGCATGCCGGGCCGAGCCTCACCAGTCCGCTGCCGCCCCAGGACCCGGCCCAACTGACCATGACCCGCGACCACAACGTCACCCACCTGCTGATGCCGGTACTCGGCTACCACCAGAACCTGAGCAGCGGCAACGGCAGCCAGGACGACCGCCTGCTCGGCTGGATCGCCCTGGAAGTGTCGCACCACAACGCCCTGCTGCAGGGCTATCGCAACCTGCTCGCCAGCCTGCTGCTGATCATTGCCGTGCTGCTGGTCAGCGCCCTCCTCGCCCTGCGCGTGGGACGCTCGATCAGCGACCCGCTGCGACGCATCCAGCAGGGCGTGTCGCATCTGCGCGACGGCCATCTGGAAACCCGCCTGCCCGCCCTGCGCAGCCACGAGCTGGACGAACTGTCCGCCGGCATCAACCGCATGGCCGAGGTCATGCAGCACGCCCAGGAGGAGATGCAGAACAGCATCGACCAGGCCACCGAGGACGTCCGCCAGAACCTGGAAACCATCGAGATCCAGAACATCGAGCTGGACATGGCGCGCCGCGAGGCCCTGGAGGCGAGCCGGATCAAGTCCGAGTTCCTCGCCAACATGAGCCATGAGATCCGCACCCCGCTGAACGGCATCATTGGCTTCACCAACCTGCTGCAGAAATGCGAACTGTCGCCGCGCCAGCACGACTACCTGAACACCATCCAGAAGTCCGCCGACAGCCTGCTCGACATCATCAACGAGATCCTCGACTTCTCAAAGATCGAGGCCGGCAAGCTGGTCCTCGAGCACACCCCCTTCAACCTGCGCGAACTCATCCAGGACACCCTCACCATCCTCGCCCCGGCGGCCCACGCCAAGCACCTCGAACTGGTCAGCCTGATCTACCGCGACACGCCCCTGGCGCTGAACGGCGACCCCCAGCGGCTCAGGCAGGTCCTCACCAACCTGATCAGCAATGCCATCAAGTTCACCAGCGAAGGCACCATCGCCGTGCGCGCCATGGTCGAGGAGATCGGCGAGGAGTTCGCCCAGCTGCGCATCAGCGTGCACGACACCGGCATCGGCCTGTCCCAGGAGGACCTGAACGCGCTGTTCCAGGCCTTCAGCCAGGCCGACAACTCACTGACCCGCCAGGCCGGCGGCACCGGACTGGGCCTGGTCATCTCCAAACGCCTGATCGAGCAGATGGGCGGCGAGATCGGCGTCAACAGCGTGCCGGGCGAAGGCTCCGAGTTCTGGATCCGCCTGTCCCTGCCGCTCGACGATCACAGCGAGGACGAACCACCGACCGCCCTGCACGGCCACCGAGTGGCACTACTCGAACAGCATGAGCTGGCCCGCCAATCGATACAGTACCAACTGGAGGACTGCGGCCTGGAGGTGCTGCCCTTCGCCGAGCTGGACAGCCTGCTGGCCGGCGTCGCCGGCGCGCGCCAGGAAAACCGCCCGATCAGCTTGGCGGTGCTCGGCTTGACCAGCCGAGACAGCGGCGCCCAGGAGCTGGCCCAGCGCGTCGCCGACCTCGACCGGCTCGGCTGCAAGTGCCTGGTGCTCTGCCCCACCACCGAACAGCTGCTTTACCAGGAGGCCCTGCCAGAGGCGCCGATCCAGCTGCAGAGCAAGCCGGCACACCGCGACAAGCTGCAGGCGGCCCTCGCCGGGCTGCTCGCTCCGCAGCCGGCCGGACAGCAGGCACTCGGCCCGCTGGGCAACCGCTCGCCGCGCCTGCTCTGCGTCGACGACAACCCGGCCAATCTGCTACTGGTGCAGACCCTGCTCGGAGACATGGGCGCCACGGTCAGCATGGCGGACAGCGGCCAGGCCGCCGTGGAGGCCGCGCAGCGGGAACGCTTCGACCTGATCTTCATGGACGTGCAGATGCCTGGCATGGACGGCCGCCAGGCCACCAAGGCGATCCGCCAGTGGGAGGCCGGACAGCAGGAGCACCACCACACGCCGATCATCGCCCTCACCGCCCACGCCCTGGCCAACGAGCGGCGTGCCCTGCTGCAGGGTGGCATGGACGATTACCTGACCAAGCCGATCAACGAACGCCAACTGGCCCAGATCGTGCACAAATGGACCAAGCTGCACCTGCGCTCACCCGACACCCAGGCCGACGAGGCCCGGCCGGCAGCCATCGGTCATCTCAGCGTGCTCGATCCCGAGGAGGGCCTGCGCCTGGCCGCCGGCAAACCCGACCTGGCCGCCGACATGCTGACCATGCTGCTCGCCTCGCTGGATGCCGACCGCCAGGCGATCCGCCAGGCACGCAGGGACGGCGATCGCGCCGCACTGATCGAACGGGTGCATCGCCTGCACGGGGCGACCCGCTATTGCGGCGTGCCTCAGCTGCGCGCCGCCTGCCAGCACAGCGAAACCCTGCTCAAACAGCACGCCCCGGCGGCCGACACCGCGCTGGACGAGCTGGACGCGGCCATCCTCCGCCTGGCCGGCGAGGCGAAACTCGGCGCCTGAGAGTGGACCCGAGACGCCCTCCGATCGCCAGGCTTCCCGTGCCGGCCGCTCAGGCGGCCTGCACCGAGCCGATGAAGCTCGCCAGCTCCGGGCTGCCCGGGTTGGCGAAGACTCCTGCGGATCGCCGCTCTCAGGGATGCGCCCCTGGTGCATGAAGATCATGCTTGTTGCCGATATCGTGGGCAAAGCGCATCTCATGAGTGACTATGATCAGGGGAGCAACCTGCCCGAGGAGATCGACGCCCTGCTGATCGCCCGGCTCTATCGGCGGCGCTGGCGCAACGCATCCTGCCCAAACAGGTCACCACCGGCAAGCGCAGTCCCAAGGCGGACAAGCCGGGGGGTCGACGGAGCCACGACCCGCGCCCATGTCTCCACCACCCGTGTAATCAAGGCTTCAAGAAACAAAAGACCTTGAAAGGGGTGGGCTGGAGAGTGCCCCGGGCGGGTTGCCGCCCGACGTCCCCGTGAACGGGCTCACCCCAGCTGCGGCGCGCTGCGCGCCAGCAGTCCCGCCACGTCCAGGCCGCGCGGCAGGGTGCCGTAGACCCGGCCACCCTCGCCATGGTCCAGCGCCCACGCCAGGCGCAGGGTGAGGGCCAACGCAGCCTCGCTCTCCAGAGCTAGGTCGGCCAGCACGTTCTGCATCAGCGCGTGCTCGACGAGTACCTGGCCGCCGACCAGACGGTGTGCGCAGTGGTGTAGCGCCTGGCTCAGGGCCTGGCGCATCAGCGCACTGGAGCCGATCATGCAGTCGAAGCGGGTCAGGCCGACCATTTCCAGGATGGTCCGCACACCGCCCCCCTCCTCGCCGATCATCCAGTCCAGGGCGCCGCGGTATTCCACCTCGGCGGAGGCGTTCGACCAGTTGCCCAGCTTGTTCTTCAGCCGCTGAATGTAGAGCTGGTTGCGCCCGCCGTCCGGGCGGTGGCGCGGCAGCAGAAAGCAGGACGGGCCGACGCCGATGTTCACCAGGGTGATGCCGTGGCCGCCTTCGGCGACCCGGTGGTAGGCCGGCATCTGGTAGCGGTGCCAGATCATCCCCTCGACCAGCGCCTGGGCCTCGCTCTCGGCCATACCTCGATCGATCACCACGTTACCGGGCAGCACCAGGCGCACGAAGCGGCCGCCCTTGCGCAGGCATTCGAGCCCGTGGCGGACGAACTGGTCGACGTAGCGGTGGTAGTTGGTCAGCAGGACCCACGGCTGCATGTGGCGCCAGTCGCTGCCGGTGTAGTGCACCAGGCGGCGCAGGGAGAAGTCCACCCGTGCCGCGTCGAACAGCGCCAGCGGGAAGGACACGGCGCCGGCCCAGGCGTGCAGCCCGTCGGCGACATCGTCGGAAGCCGCGGCCAGGTCGGTGCTGGGGAAGACCCGCGCCAGCTCGGCGGCGGTGACGCCCGAGCCGGCCAGCTCATCGCCCTGCTCCACCACATAGGGCTACCGTATGCACACATCTTTCACCCCCGCGGGCCAGAGCCCATCCGCGGTGGATGTTGGCAAACGTCTGCAACCCGTGGAACAGGATGACAGGGCCGGGCTTGCGCTCGCTGGCGTACCCCTTCCAGCCACCCAGGCGGGCGATGATCCAGCTCGCCCACGCCAGGCTGCCGGGCGGATGCGGGTTTTTCTGCCTGGTGGTCCGGCCCTCCTGGCGGGGGCCGATGTCCTGCAACACGCGGATCTCGTCGCCCTCGAAGCAGTCCGAGGCCGGGCGCGGACCGCCTCCCTAGCGCGCCAGGGTCAGCTGCAGCGTGCGCACGGCCGCCGAGGTGGCCAGCACCTCCAGCTTCTCCAGTCTCCCACCGTCTTCGACCAGGCTGGACTCGATGTCCAGCCCCTGACGCTCGAGCGTGCGAAACAACTGCTCGATGTGCCAGCGCTGGCAGTACCACTGGATGCACTGGCAGGCCTGCGCCAGGTCGTCGACCTCATGGGTGGTCAGCAACCGCCAGTGCACGGGCGCCTCCTGCCCCACCACCGAGGCCGGGTCCTCCCGCACCTCGATGGCCGCCCTCGATAGCCGCCAGCTCCAGCCAGCGCGGAGCGTGCCGGTCCGAACAGTACCGTGGACGGACGATGCGCGTGCGGGCAAAGCGCACCTGCAACACCGCCCGATGGGCACTGCGCTTGCCGGCCACCGCCGGTGGCTCGACCGCATAGCGACCTCGCTCGGGCAGGCCCGACAACCACTCGAACAGCGAACCGCCGGCCACCTTGCGATCACGGCACGCCCGGATCAGCAAGTGCGTGCGCTCGTCGGGCAGGCGTGCCCACATCTCGTAGATGTCGGCCTCGCGGTCGGCCACCACCGTCACCTGACGTGCCTGGGGCACCTGGGCGCGACCGCGCTGCGCCGCCTCGATCCAGCGCAGGCTCTCCTTGAGCTCGATCGGCAACTGCCGATAATTCGCCGCCTTGGGCTGGGTGCGCCGCCACAGGTGCAGGTGCGCCAGCCCCAGGCACACACCCTGGTCGGCCTCCACCGCCAACACCGGATGCACGAACAACCCCACATCCGCGCCATTGTCCACCGTGCCCAGCGCCCGGACCCGCCGGGCATGAGCCTGGTAGTTCAGCTCACTGGTGTCTTCGATCAGCAGGACATGAGTTCCCGCGGTGCGCGGGCCTACGCCGGCGCAGCCCCCCTCGATCAGCTTGCCCACGGTGACCCGCTCGTTACGCAGCAGCCGCCCGAAGCGCACCTCCCCGCTACGCTCCCGCCCCAACCGGCGCAGGCACACGCTCTGCTGCTCGACCATTACCGCGTGCAAAGCCTGCGCAGTTTTTTAACCGAGCGTCGCCAAACTCCACGTGCAGTACCTGTGCCATTGACCTGTCACCTCACTGCCAAACACGCCCCCATTCTTCTTGGCTCACCGATTGAGGGCGAGATGTGTGCATACGGTAGCCACATAGGGATAGGGAATGTCCTGCATCCCCACGCCGACCTCGACCTGCACGTTGAAGTCGTTCATCAGCGGCCGCAGCTGATCGAGCAGATAGCGGCGGAAGGCCTGCGGCTGGGTCACGGTGACACTGTAGACGCCCGGCGCCTGGACTTTGGCGCAGGCACGGACGGTGAAGGGCACCTTGCCTTGCGGCAGATGGGTCAGACGCAGCTCGGGTAGCGGAACAGGCTGCGCTGCGCGGCATCCAGCTCGACCCGCTCGGTCAGGTAGCGCTTGAGCGCCTGGCGCAGGGCGGAGGTGGCGCGCTGGTGCAGGGCAGCGAGACGGTCGACCGCTTCCTCGGCAGTAGCCGCGACGATAAAGGCTTCGGTGTCGGTATTCACGATTGGAATTTCTGTCTTTTTGTCACGTTCTATCTTACACGCCAGGCGCTCCGGCAGCCGGCCTGCGGTCCCGTTCGAGCGGCACAAAACTGAAAGCTTGACGAAATCCAGCAAAAACAATAACAATTCTCATTAATACAGATTCACATACATTTATACATATGCTCCAACAATCCGTTGTGTTCGCCCGGCTGCGGCAGGGCGACGAAGTCTTTGGTTTGCTCAATTCGGTGCCCTCCCCCTGCTCTGCGAAATGATCGCCGCGGCCGGCTATCACTTCGTGATCCTCGACATGGAACATCTGCTTCGCTCCGGCGAGGAGCTGATGCACTGCCTGCGCGCCTGCGAAAGCGCCGGCATCGCTCCCTGGCTGCGCCTGCCAGAGGCGGACGAAAAGCTGATCGGTCGGGCCCTGGACGCCGGCGTCGAGGCCATAGTGCTGCCGCGGGTGGAAAGCGCCGAAGAAGTCGAGCGTGCCATCGCCGCCGCCTGCTTTCCGCCCCGTGGCCGGCGCGGCATCAGCGGCGGGCGGGTCACCGGCTTCGGGGCCCTGGCCTTGCCGGAGTACATCGCGCTGGCCAACGGCGAGCCACGCATCGTGCCGATGATCGAAAGCGCCGCCGGCCTCGCGGCCCTGCCGGAAATTCTCGCCCTGCCGGGGGTCGGCATGATCCTCGAGGGCGCCCTCGACCTGGCCCTGGACCTGCAGCTCGGCCCCCAGCCGACCCACCCTCGGGTCTGGCAGGCGCTGCAGGACATGGCCGCCGCCTGCGCGACCGCCGGCGTGCCCTTCTGCGCCAATCCCCGCACCCCGGAGCAACAGCGCCACTGGCGTGCCCGGGGCATCCGCAGCTTTCTTGCTGGCGAAGACCGGGGGCTGCTGCTCAATGCCCTGAAGAGCCGCCTGAACAGTTTCCAATCCCCAACAGAAGTCTGACTATTTCATGAAAAACACCACTCGCCAGTTCTACTGGCCTTTCAGCCTGCTGGCTGTGGCCGTGGCACTGGCTCAACCCGCGCTCGCCGACGAGCGCCAGGAAAAGGAGACCTCCAAGGAGGGGAAGGTCTCGCTCGCCCCCACGGTCATCAAGGGAGACGTGCTGGGCCAGGCCACCGATGAGGAAGTCCGCACCTACGCCGGCAGTCGCAGCGTGGTCAAGTCGGAAGACTTGGAGAAGGCCAGCGTGCGCGGCCTGGACGACGCCCTGCAGCGCGTCCCCGGCGTGAAGATCTTCGACGAGACCGGCACCGGCGTGCTGCCGCAGATTTCCGTGCGCGGCCTCTACGAGAGCCGCAGCGGCAAGGTGCAGGTGCTTTCCGACGGCATTCCGCTGTCCCTGGCGCCCTACGGCCAGACCAGCCTGTCGCTGTTCCCGCAGACCCTGGCGACCGTCGAGCGGATCGACATCGTGCGCGGCGGCGCCGCCGTCCAGTACGGCCCGAACAACGTCGGCGGGGTGATCAACTTCATCAGCAAGCCGATTCCCAGGGAGTGGGAAAGCAACCTCGGCGAGCGCATCACCTTCTACGAAGGCGGTCACCAGCTGTACGACACTTATTTCAGCACCGGCGGCCACGTGACCGACAACCTCGGCCTGTTCTTCGAGTACAACGCCAAGAGCGGCCACTACGAACGCGACCATTCCGACACCGACGTGGAGAACATCCGCCTGCGCGGCCAGTGGGACATCGACGAATTTCGCAGCCTGAGCTTCGGCATCCAGCGCTACGATGCCGACATGGACCTGGCCGGCGCCCTCAGCCGGGACGACTACGAGCACGACCGCCGCGACTCCACCCGCCACATCGATCGCTTCGAGGGCGACACCGACCGTCTCTGGGGCACCTACAGCCAATACCTGGGCAAGGTCGGCTTCGCCGATGACGTGGAGTTCAGCTTCACCGCCTTCGGCCACCACGACTACCGCAACTTCATCATCGGCCTGCCCTTCACCCCCGACGCCGAGCCGACCACCCTGCAGGACGCGCCCCGCGACTTCAAGGTCTGGGGTCTCGAGCCGCGCGTGAGCTTCAGCATCTACGGCGACACCTTCGACCAGACCTGGGTGTTCGGCGGCCGTTGGGTCCGCGAGGACACCGAGTTCGAGGTCAATCGCACCAATCTCGCCACCGGCCAATACAGCGTCATCCGCGACTGGAACTTCGACACCGAAGGCCGGGCCATGTACCTCAGCAACGCCATCAGCATGCTCGACGGCCGCCTGGTCGTGACCCCCGGCATTCGCCACGAGCGCGTGCACATGGACTATTCGGACGCGGTCAGCGGCAAGGACACCGGCAACCTCACCGACGAATGGCTGCCCGGCCTGAGCGTCGGCTACCAGCTCACCGACCAGTGGTTCCTCTTCGCCGATGCCCAGCGCTCGCTACGCGTGCCGCAGATCACCTCCATCGTCAAGGGCGGCGACGTCAGCGCCGAGGTCGCCTGGAACTACGAGGCCGGCTTCCGCTACACCCCCGAAGCCCAACCTGAGCCTGAACTTCAACCTGTACCGCATCGATTTCGAAGATCAGATCGAGTACAACCGTACCCACGACACCTTTGAAAACATCGGCAAGACCCGCCACCAGGGCTTCGAGACGGAAGTCTTCTGGACCCCGGCGGCCGTGCCCAATCTCGACCTGCACGCCAGCTACGCCTTCCTCGACGCCAAGATCCGCACCGGCCAGGACGAAGGCAACGAAGTACCCTTCTCCTCCCAGAGCCAGTTCAACATCGACGGTCGCTACCGCTTCGGCAACAACTGGGCCTTCACCCTGGACGGCCTGTACGTCAGCGAGGCCTATACGGACACGGCCAACTCCCGTTACGAGGATGCCGGCGCCTCGGTCGGCGAGCTGCCCTCCTACTGGATCTGGAACACCTCCCTCGAGCGCAAATTCAAGTTCAACGATAACGAGCTGACCACCTCGGTCGGCGTCAGCAACCTGTTCGACCGCGAGTACTACTTCCGCGGCATGGACACCAGCCCCTGGGGCCGTCAGCCGGCGCCCGGCCGCGCCGTCACGGTCGCCGCCAGCTACCGCTTCTAACCCCAAAAACACCGCATCCACATGCAGGCAGCGCCGTCCAGCCTTACGGCAGGGCGGCGCCTGCCCGGGAGAACACCATGCAAGGACCCATCGTCATTCTCAGCCACGTCGCCACCCATGCCGTCTGCGAAGGCTTCCTGCCCGCCGCGCAGCGGCGCGGGCATCCGCTGCTGCTCGTCACCGACCACGCCCAGGAACACTGGCGCCATCTGGCCGACGCCGATATCGCCGCCGACGGGCTGGAGATTCTCGAATGCGACGTCTTCAATCCGCTGGCGGTGATCGAGCTGCTACATGCCCATGGCCAGCGCCCGCTGGCAGTGTTCTCCAACAGCGATCACCTGCAGACCAGCTGCGCCCTGGTGGCGGCGGCCTTCGACTGCCCCGGCAAGGACTGGCGAGTCTGCCATGCGGCGAAGAACAAGGCGGAGATGCGCGAGCGCCTGCAGCGCCTCGGCCTGCCCGGCCCCTGGTTCCAGGTGCTGAGCCCCGGCGCGGCGCTGCCGGAGGACGCGCCCTTTCCGGTGGTGGCCAAGCCACGCGAGGGCGTCGCCAGCCTGGACGTGCAACTGTGCCGCGATGCCGCCGAACTGGCCGACTACTGCGCGGCCTTCTGGCAGCGTCAGCCGAATCGCGCGCTACTGCTCGAAGTCTATATGGAAGGACCGCTGTTCACCCTGGAGACCCTCGGCGACGGCCAGCGCCTGCAGGCCATCGGCGGCTTCGACGTGACCCTCTCGCCGCCGCCGTACTTCGTCGAACTGGAAGCGCGCTGGAACGGTCCGCTGAGCCGCGCCAACCGCAGCACGGCCCTGGCCCAGGTGGCCGCCTTCGGCGTCAACTTCGGCGTCTGCCACAGCGAGTTCATCCTCACCGCCGAAGGGCCGGTGCTGGTGGAGATCAACTACCGCAGCATCGGCGACGGCCGCGAGTTCCTCCTCGACCGCCTGCTGCCGCAGGGCTGGTTCGAACGCATCCTCGCCCTGCACCTGGGCGAGCCCTTGGCCGACAACCGGGGCGGTGGCGGCGAAGCCCTGGTGCACTACCTGGTGGCTCCGCAGAGCGGCCGCCTGTGCCAAGCCAGCGCCAGTTTCCGCGAGGAAGGCGACGGCCACTGGACCGACTACTGCGCGCTGCGCGAGGTCGGCGAGGAAATCCGCCTGAGCCACTCGAACAAGGACTACCTGGGCGTGTTGCGCCTGATCGCCCCAAACGAGGCCGCGCTGCAGGCGCACTTCGCCGCCGTGCGCAGCGACCTGCGCTGGGAGCTGGCATGAACCTCGATATGACGGGTCACGACCGCGTGGCCATCGGCCAGCGCATCCTCGACTGCTGCCTGCGCGAGGACATCCGCGGGCTGCTCGGCCAGGCCCGGCCGGCCGCCCTGCCGGCGGAGCTGGCCGCCCACTGGCCGCAGCCGCCGGAACCGACCTGGCTGTGCATCGATCACCTGGGCAGCGGTGAACTCTGGCTGCCGGTGCGCCGCGGCGCGCCGCTGCAGGCATGGAGCGCCGTCGGCGACCGCTGGCTGCGGCGCCAGGGCGATAGTGTGCATCTGGAGCAGGGCTACCGCCGCTGGCTCGAGCACCTGGCCACGGGCCTGGATGCCGAGAGCCTGGCGCTGTTCGCCGCCTACGCCGAGGAGGCCGACTGCGCGGTGGAGCATCGCCGCCTGTGCCGCGAGGCCTTCGCCAGCCACACCGCCGGACTGGGTGAAATCCTCGACGAAGCCGACTGGGGCCGGCGCCTGCTCGGCATCGACCGCCTGGCCAGCTACCTGGACCACCCCTTCTACCCCACCGCCCGGGCCAAGAGCGGCTTCGACGCAACGGCCCTGCAGGCCCATGCCCCGGAGTTCGCTCCGCGCTTTCTCCTCAACTGGCTGGCAGTGCCGAAGACGATCCTCGAACGCACCAGTCCGCCACCGGCTTTCTGGCCGAGCTTCGCCGAGGTCGGCCTGGCCCCGGCGCTGGCCGACAGCCATGCGCTGCTGCCGGTGCACCCACTGACCTGGCCCGAGCTGGATGCCCATGGCCTGCCGGCACGCTGCCTGCGCGCGCCCACGAGCGCGCTCGAGGTAGAACCAACTCTCTCGGTGCGCACCCTGATGTGCGTCGCCGAGCCGCATTGCCATATCAAGCTGCCGCTCTTGGTACGCACCCTGGGCGCGCGCAACCTGCGGCTGATCAAGCCGAGCACCCTGTACGATGGTCACTGGTTCCAGACCGTCCTCGAAGCCCTCGCCGCGCACGACAGCCAGCTTGGCGCCCGCTACCTGCATGTGGACGAGCAGCACGGCGGCCACGCCGCCGGCGAGCGCCACCTGGCCTATATCCTGCGCCGCTACCCGGACGGCCTGGAAAACGCCACGCCGGTACCGGTCGCCGCCCTGGCCAGCCGCCTGCCCGACGGCCGGCTGCTGGTCGAGGCACTGGTCGAGCGCTTCCACGGCAGCGACCTGATGGGCTGGTGGCGACAGTATCTCGACCTGCTGCTCGTCGTGCACCTGCGCCTCTGGCTGGTCTACGGTATCGCCCTGGAAGCCAACCAGCAGAACGCCGTGCTGCTCTTCGAGTCCGGCCGGCCACTGCGCCTGTTGATGAAGGACAACGACGCCGCGCGCCTCTGGCCGCCGCGCTTCGCCGAGGCCCGCCCGGACCTGGCGCCACGCCTGGCCGAGCTGCTCGACGAGCGGATTCGCGTCGACGAGGTGCGACCGCTGGCGGAGATGTTCTGCACCATCACCCTGCAGTTGAACATCGTCGCGCCCCTGGAAGCCATCGCCGAGGCCGGCCTGGCCGAACGCGAGGCGCTCTATGCCGGCCTGCGCGAGCGCCTGCGCGCCTGCCTTGACGCGCTGGCGGGCGAGGGCGTGGCGGTCGACGAGGCGCGCCGGTTCCTGCTCGACAGCCCTGAATTGCCGGTGAAGTACCTGCTGAGCGCCGGCAGCCTGTTCAGCAAGGAGCACTCCGGCGCGGCCGACATCAACAAATTCTATGGCTACAGCGCGGCGAACTTCCTGCAGGGTGAGGCCCCATGTCCCGGCGCCTGACCGCCAGCGTCCTGCTCGGCCATTATCTGTCGGCCTTCACCGCCCTGGGTGCGCCGCTGTTCCTGCCGCGCATCCTCGCCGACCTGGGCGAACCGGCGCCGACCTGGAGCATCGGCGTGCTCTATGTGCTGCCGACCCTGTGCACCGCGCTGGCGGCGCCGCTCTGGGGACGCCTGGCCGACCGCCACGGCTGCCGGCTGTCGCTGCTGCGCGCCCACGCCGGCCTCGCCGCAGGCTTTTTGCTCGCCGGGTTCAGCCCGAACCTCACGGTCCTCAGCCTCGCGTTGATCGTCCAGGGCACCTTCGGCGGCGCCATGGCGGCGTCGAACGCCTACCTGGCGAGCCAGTTCGAAGGCGAAGGCCTGTCGCGCGCCCTCAACCTGACCCAGTACTCGGCGCGCCTGGCGATGCTCAGTGGCCCAGTGCTGGTCGGCCTGCTGGCGAGCGCCGGCCTGGGTCTGGAGCTGTACCGCTACCTGGCCTGGATGCCGCTGGTCGCCTTCCTGCTGGTCCTGCCGCTGCCGGCCGATGCGCCGCGCTCGGTCCCGGCCACAGGGGACAAGGCCGCCAGCGGCGAGCTGCCGGCGGACCTGCTGCGCCTGCTCGCCGTGCAGTTCCTGTTCAGCTTCGCCATGGTGGTGACCTTCCCCTACTTCGTGCCCTACGGCGAAGCCTTAGGGATAGCCAACGACGCGCTGATCGGCCTGCTCTACAGCCTGCCGCACCTGGTCTACCTGCTCGCCCTGCCCTGGGTCCAGCGCCGCAGCGGCCCGCTGCTGCCGGCAGGGCTCGCGCTGCTGGCGCTGGGCAACCTGCTGCAGTTCCTGCGCCTGCCGGCCGAGCTGCTGTTCGCCCTGCGCCTGCTCGCCGGACTGGGCATGCTGCTGTGCTTCGTCGGCCTGCACCGCTGCCTCGCCGCGCGCCGCCACGCGGGCGGCGCCGGGCGCCTGTTCGGCTGGTATGACGCCAGCGGCAAGTGGGCCGGCACCGCCGCCGGCCTGGTCGCCGGGCTGGCCTGCCAGCACTACGGCAGCGCCCTGCCTTTTCTGATCGCCTGCCTGGCCGCGCTCGCCGCGCTGGCCTTGGCCCACCCCCTTCTCGTCCGTTCGCCGGAGACTGACCCATGACCCTTGTCGCCAATCGCATCTCCCCCCGCGAGCGCGCCCTCGACGGCGAGGCCCAGCGCCATGCCATCGACTGCCTGCTCAACTGCTACCTGCGCGAATACGCCCTGCCGCGCGGCGAGGCCTGCCTGGATTGCCTGGCGCAGGACCTGCCCATGCGCCTGCGCCAGGCGGAGGGCCGGCGGGTCGGCATCCGCCTGGCCGACGGCTCGCGCCTGGCGCTGCTTGCCGACCGCACCAGCGTGCTCGGGCGCTGCCGCTTCGTCAGTGCACCCTATTTCAAGGGACTCGGCCAAGGCTGGCGGGCGCTGGACGTTGCCGAGCTGGCACGCCTGCTGCTCGCCCCGCTGAACGGCCCGGAGCGTCACGGCGAGCTGCTCGAGCAGATCGACAACAGCCTGCGCATCACCCGCACCTTCCTGCGCCACGCCCGTGCGGCCAACCACGAGGACACGGACAGCCTGCTGCGCTCCGAGCAGGGCCAGGTCTGGGGCCATGCCCTGCACCCGACGCCGAAAAGCCGCGACGGCGTCTCCGAGGCAGACCTGCTGGCCTGCTCGCCAGAGGTCGGCGCACGCTTCCCGCTGCACTGGTTCCGTGTCGATCCTGCGCTGATCCGCCACCTGGGCGACGACCCGCGCGGCCTCCTTGCGCAGATCGCCAGGGCCGACAACCTCTATCCCTGTCATCCCTGGGAAGTGCAGCGGGTGCTGGCCGACCCGCTGATCGAGCGGGTACGCCGCCTGGGCCTTGTGGAATACCTCGGCCCGCAGGGTCTGGCGCTCTATCCGACTTCCTCGGTGCGCACCCTATACCATCCCGAGCTGAGCCATTTTTTGAAATTCTCGATACACGTGCGGCTGACCAACTGCGTACGCAAGAACGCCTGGTACGAGCTGGACAGTGCGGTGGCCCTGACCCGCCTGCTCAGCCCGCTGATGGCCGAGCTGGACGACAGCCAGCCGGGCTTTGCACTGATGCCCGAGCCGGCCGCCAGCACCCTGGACCTGTCCGCCTACGGCAGCCCGGAGGAGGCCCGCGAGGTCACCGAATGCTTCGGTATCCTCTACCGGCAGAACCTCGACGAAGCCAGCCGCGAGCGCTACCAGCCGCGGGTCGCCATGGCTCTGTTCACCTGGACGCTGGATGGGGTTAGTGCCTGCCAGTCGCTCCTCGCGCACTGCGCGGCGCAGCTCGGCGTGGCCCCGGCCGAGGCCGCCGTGCGCTGGCTGCGCGCCTATGCCGGGCTGCTGCTGGGCGGCTCGCTGCACTGCCTGTTCCGTCACGGCGTGGTGCTCGAGCCACACCTGCAGAACACCCTGCTCGGCTTCGACGAGCAGGGCCTGCCCTGCCGGGTGTGGATCCGCGACCTGGAAGGCACCAAGCTGGTCCCCGAGCATTGGCCGGCAGCCCGTCTCGTCCACCTCGACGAACGCACCCGCGCCTCGCTCCACTACGACGCGGACAAGGCCTGGAAGCGCTTCGCCTACTGCGCCCTGGTCAACAACCTCGGTGAGGCCGTGTTTCACCTGGCCAACGGCGACGCGGCGCTGGAAAGGCGCCTGTGGCGGGAGATTGCCAGCCTGCTCGAGGCACAGCGTGCGCCACTCGGCGATCCGCAGGCGCTGCGCGAGCTGTGCGCCGGCGCGCCCCTGCCGAGCAAGGAGAACTTCATGACCCGCCTCCTGATGCGTGCTGATCGCGAGGCCGGCTACACCGCCCTGCCCAATCCGTTGACCGCCGCCTGTGGAGACTGCCGATGAGCCTGCCTGCCCCCGTCGCCCAAGCCATCGCCGAGCTGCGCCGCCGCCGCGGCGAGCCGCTGTGCGCCTACCTTTACAATCTGGCGGCGCTGAAGCGCCATGCGCGCGCCCTGCGCGCGGCGCTGCCGGCCAACTGCGAGCTGTTCTACGCCGCCAAGGCCAACCCCGAGGCGCCGGTCCTGCGCACCCTGGCGCCCTGGGTGGATGGCTTCGAGGCAGCCTCCGGTGGCGAGCTGCGCTGGCTCTACGAGCGCCATCCCGACAAGCCGCTGATCTTCGGCGGCCCCGGCAAGCTGGACAGCGAGCTGGCCGCTGCCATGGACTGCCGGATCGCCGCCTTCCATGTGGAGAGCCTGGGCGAGCTGCGCCGCCTGGCGGCCGTCGCCCAGGCGCACGGCCGACCGGCCCCGGTGCTGCTGCGGCTCAACCTCAAGCTCGACGAGGCGCCGGACAGCCGACTGGTGATGGGCGGCAAGCCGACCCCCTTCGGCCTCGACGAGGAGGCCCTGGACGAGGCCCTGGCGCTGCTCGCCGGCGAGCCCTGGCTGAAGCTCCAGGGCCTGCACTTCCATCTGCTCTCCCACCAGTTGGACACCGCCGCCCACCTGCAGCTGATGCGCAGCTACTTCCGCTGCTTCCGCCAGTTGAACGCGCGCCACGGCCTGAACCTCGAACTGCTCAACGTCGGCGGCGGGATGGGCATCAATTACCAGGACCACGCCCGCTCCTTCGACTGGCCGGGCTTCTGCGAAGGACTCAAGTCGCTGATCGCCGAGGAAGGCATGGCCGGAACGCGCATCCGCTTCGAGATCGGCCGCTTCCTCACCGCCGCCTGCGGCTATTACCTGATGGAGGTGCTGGACATCAAGCGCAACCACGGCCAGTACTTCGCCGTGGCCCGCGGCGGCACCCACCACTTCCGCACCCCGGCGGCCCAGGGCCACGACCATCCCTTCGTGGTGGTGCGCGGCGAGCGCCCGGCGGAGCTGGAGAACCAGCCGGTGACCCTGGTCGGCCAGCTGTGCACGCCCAAGGACGTGCGGGCCCGCCAGCAGACGGTGGCCGCCCTGGCGGTCGGCGACCTGCTGGTGTTCACCCTGGCCGGCGCCTACGCCTGGAACATCTCGCACCAGCACTTTTTGATGCACGAGCCGCCGCAGATGCTGTTCCTCGAACCCTGAACGCCGACTACGCCAGCTGCGGCGCGCTGCGCGCCAGCAGTCCCGCCACGTCCAGGCCGCGCGGCAGGGTGCCGTAGACCCGGCCACCCTCGCCCAGCCGGCTATGGATGAAGGCATCCGACACCGCTGCGTTGCCGGCCTCCAGCAGCAGCCCGGCCTGCAGGGTCACGGCCAGCTCCTCGACCAACCGGCGGGCACAGTAGTGGATCTCGGCGCGGTCGGCCAGCGCCTTCCTGAGCCATTGGATGCGCGCCCTGAGCCGCGCATCGCCATGGCCCCCGTCCAGCTCGTCGAACAATGCCTCCAGCGCTCCCGGCTCCTTGCCGAGGACGCGCAGCACATCCAGGCACTGCACGTTGCCCGAGCCTTCCCAGATGGAGTTGACCGGCGCCTCGCGGTACAGTCGCGGCAGGATGCTCTCCTCGACATAGCCGGCACCGCCCAGGCACTCGGCGGCCTCGCCGATCATTTCCGGGGCGCGCTTGCAGATCCAATATTTGCCGATGGCGGTGAGCAGCCGGACGAGACGCCGCTCGCCCTCCTCCTCGCCATGGTCCAGCGCCCGTGCCAGGCGCAGGGTGAGGGCCAGCGCAGCCTCGCTCTCCAGAGCCAGGTCGGCCAGCACGTTCTGCATCAGCGCGTGCTCGACGAGCACCTGGCCGCCGACCAGACGGTGTGCGCAGTGGTGCAGCGCCTGGCTCAGGGCCTGGCGCATCAGCGCACTGGAGCCGATCATGCAGTCGAAGCGGGTCAGGCCGACCATTTCCAGGATGGTCCGCACACCGCCCCCCTCCTCGCCGACCATCCAGGCCAGGGCGCCACGGTATTCCACCTCGGCGGAGGCGTTCGACCAGTTGCCCAGCTTGTTCTTCAGCCGCTGGATGTAGAGCTGGTTGCGCCCGCCGTCCGGGCGGTGGCGCGGCAGCAGAAAGCAGGACAGCCCGCCGTCGCTGTAGGCCAGAGTGAGGAAAGCGTCGCTCATCGGCGCCGAGCAGAACCACTTGTGGCCGAGCAGCTCGTAGGCCTGCCCCGGCCCCGCGGCGCCGACCGGCCAGGCGCGGGTGGTATTGGCACGCACATCGGTGCCGCCCTGCTTCTCGGTCATTGCCATGCCGAGGGTGACGCCGCTCTTGCACTCCATCGGCAGGTTGCGCGGATCGTATTTGCCGGCCAGCACCTTGGGCAGCCAGCGCTCGGCGATCTCCGGCTGCTGCCGGAGCGCCGCCACGCTGGCGAAGGTCATGGTCAGGGGGCAGGCTGTACCGGCCTCCACCTGGTTGTGCAGGTACATCAGCCCGGCGCGGGCGACCTGGGCGCCGGGGCGCGGTTCGCGCCAGGGCAGCGCCGGCAGGCCGTGGGCGATGGCCGTGGCCATCAGCTCGTGATAGGCGGGGTGGAAGTCCACCAGATCGATGCGGTGCCCATAGCGATCGTGGCTGCGAAAGAGCGGGCGGTGCTCGTTGGCCAGAAAGCCCGCCGCCAGCAGCGGCCCGCCGGCCAGCGCGCCGTAGGCCTCCAGCTGCCCGTCCGCCCAGTCGCCGTCGTAGAGGCGCAGCCATTCCTGCAGCGGCCGGTCGATGCGGTAGAGATTGGCGCCGTCCAGGGGCGGTACCTGGTTGGTCACCTCGTGGGTTTCGGCGTACTGGTGCAGCTGCATGGCGGCATTCCTCGGCGGCGGTTGCCTCGTTGAGTGAAGCATGCGGGGCGCGGCGCGTCGGATGCATCCGACGGGGGCTCGGCCCGGGCGATTAGTGGTAAGCTCGCACGCCATGAACATGCCGAACTTTCGTCCCGTCGTCCTCTGCCTGTCCGGCCACGATCCCTGTGGCGGCGCCGGCCTGCAGGCGGACATCGAGGCCCTGCTCGCCCAGGGCTGCCACGCCGCGCCGACAGTCACCGCGCTGACCGTGCAGGACACCCGCAACGTCAGCGACTTCCGCGTGCTCGACCGGGCCTGGGTGCTGGCCCAAGCCGAGGCGGTGCTCGCCGACCTGCCGGTCGCCGCGATCAAGCTGGGCATGCTCGGCTCACTGGAGATGCTCGACACCGTGGTCGGGATCGTCGGGCGCCTGCCCGGCGTGCCGCTGGTCTGCGACCCGGTGCTGCGTGCCGGCGGCGGCGGTGCGCTGGGCCGCGACGAGGTCGGCCAGGCGCTGCGCGAGCGCCTGCTGCCACTGTGCCGCATCGCCACGCCGAACCTGCCGGAGGCGCGGATCCTCGCAGAACTGCCCGAGGGCAGCGCCGACCAGTGCGCCGCCAGGCTGCTCGAGCGGTGCGAACACCTGCTGATCACCGGCGGCCACGGCGACGAGAGCGAGGTGCACAACCGCCTGTATTCCCGCGACGGCAGCCGGCAGACCTTCACCTGCGTGCGCCTGCCGGGCAGCTACCACGGCTCCGGCTGCACCCTGGCCAGCGCCCTGGCCGGCCGCCTGGCCCTCGGCGAAGAGCTGACCAGTGCGGTGCGCTCAGCGCTCGACTACACCTGGCGCACCCTGCGCGACGCCGAGGCGCCGGGCCGCGGCCAGTACGTGCCGCGCCGCCTGCCGCTGGATTTCGGCGACTGATTCACCGGCGCCTGGCGAAGGCCGGGCGTATCGGCTTGACTCTGGCCGGGGACGGTCCGTCCCCGGCAACTCCCGCAGGCCATTCGCAGATGAGGCGAACCCATCATGAAGCTACGCGGTCTCTATGCCATCACCGACAGCCAGTTGCTGCAGGGCGGCAAGCTCCTGCCTTACGTCGAAGCCGTGCTGAAGGGCGGCGCCCGGCTGCTGCAGTACCGCGACAAGTCGAACGAAGACGCCCGCCGGCTGCGCGAGGCCGAGGCGCTGCGCGATCTCTGCCTGCGCCATGGCGCACAGCTGATCATCAACGACGACTTGGAGCTGGCCGTGCGCCTGGGCGTCGGCCTGCACCTCGGCCAGCAGGACGGCTCGCTGTCCGCCGCCCGCGCCCTGCTCGGTCCCAAGATCATCATCGGCGCCACCTGTCACGGTCAGCTGGCGCTGGCCGAGCAGGCCGCCGCCGACGGCGCCAGCTACCTCGCCTTCGGCCGCTTCTTCGACTCTTCGACCAAACCCGGCGCGCCACCCGCCACACCCGAATTGCTGGAGCAGGCCCGCACGCGCTTCGCCCAGCCCCTGGTGGCGATCGGCGGCGTGACCCTGGACAACGCCCCCGGGCTGATCCGCCGCGGCGCCACCATGGTCGCGGTGATCCATGCGCTGTTCGCTGCCGCGAACGCCACTGAGGTCGAGCGCCGCGCCCGCGCCTTCAGCCAGCTGTTCGCCGACTCCTGATTCCCCCTCACGGTGGAGCACGCCGCGCGGACTCCACCCCAGCTTGCAGAGGCCCACGCATGTCCCGTTCCGAAACCCTCTTCGCCCACGCCCAGAAGCACATCCCCGGCGGCGTCAACTCGCCGGTGCGCGCCTTCCGCGGCGTTGGCGGCACCCCGCTGTTCTTCAAGCACGCCGAAGGCGCCTACGTCATCGACGAGGACGACAAGCGCTACGTCGACTACGTCGGCTCCTGGGGCCCGATGATCCTCGGCCACAGCCATCCCGAGGTGCTCGACGCGGTGCGCCGCCAGTTGGAGCACGGCCTCTCCTACGGCGCGCCGACCGCCCTGGAAACCGAGATGGCCGATCTGGTCTGCTCGCTGGTGCCGTCGATGGACATGGTGCGCATGGTCAGCTCCGGCACCGAGGCGACCATGAGCGCGATCCGCCTGGCCCGTGGCTACACTGGGCGGGACAGCATCATCAAGTTCGAGGGCTGCTACCACGGCCACTCCGACAGCCTGCTGGTCAAGGCCGGCTCCGGCGCCCTGACTCAGGGCGTGCCCAGTTCCGCGGGCGTACCGGCGGACTTCGCCAAGCACACTCTGACCCTGCCCTACAACGACCTGGCCGCAGTCGAGAAGACCCTCGCCGAGGGCGGCCAGAACGTGGCGTGCATCATCGTCGAGCCGGTGGCCGGCAACATGAACTGCGTACCGCCGGCCCCGGGCTTCCTCGAAGGCCTGCGCGCCCTGTGCGATGCGCACGGCGTGGTGCTGATCTTCGACGAGGTGATGACCGGCTTCCGCGTCGCCCTTGGCGGCGCCCAGGCCCACTACGGCATCACCCCGGATCTCTCCACCTTCGGCAAGATCGTCGGCGGCGGCATGCCGGTCGGCTGCTTCGGCGGCAAGCAGGCGCTCATGGAACACATCGCCCCGCTGGGGCCCGTCTACCAGGCCGGCACCCTCTCCGGCAACCCGCTGGCCATGGCCGCGGGCCTGACCACCCTCAGGCTGATCAGCCGTCCGGGCTTCCATCAGGAGCTCTCCGACTACACCAACCACCTGCTGCAGGGCCTGCAGGACCGCGCCGATGCCGCCAGCATCCCCTTCGTCACCACCCAGGCGGGCGGTATGTTCGGCCTGTACTTCAGTGGCGCCGACGACATCGTCACTTTTAATGATGTGATGGCCAGCGACGCCGAGCGCTTCAAGCGCTTCTTTCACCTGATGCTGAACGGCGGCGTGTACCTGGCACCCAGCGCATTCGAAGCCGGCTTCACTTCCATCGCCCACGGCGCGACCGAGCTAGCGATCACCCTCGACGCCGCCGAGCGTGCCTTCGCCACGCTCGCCAAGGGCTGAACGGCAAACCGCTGTCCTCAGCGGTTTGCCGGCTTCGGGGTAGGGAAAGGCGGCAAAGGCTTTGTAAGGCCGGCGCCGCTTATTCATAATGTGGCGGCCGGCACACTTTGCCGGCCGGGCGACCGCCCGCTCCGACTCGAGGCGCAGCGATTTCATGACCTGCCGTAACCTGACCCTGGGTTGCCTGTTGCTATTTTCCTTCTCCCTGCCGGCCCTGGCGGGGGAGAACACCCTGCTGATCCCGGCGCCGGGCAGCTGCGCCCTGGACAGTCCTGCCGAGGAGCTGCCCGCGGCGCTGTCGCGTTGCGAACAAGCCGCGCAGAACGGTGACTTCCAGGCGGAGTACGAGCTGGGCGAGTTCTACTACGACGGCAAGCGCACCCCTCGCGATCTATCCCGCGCGCTGACCTGGTTCGAACAGGCCTCGCTGCAGGGCCACGCCCTGGCCCAGCATCGTCTGGGGCTGATGTTCTTCCGTGGCGAGGGGGTGCCGGCCAATAACGTGCAGGCCTATATAGTGCTGAAGATGGCCGCGGTGAACGGCTCGGAGGAGGCCTTGGACAGCGCCGACCTGGTCGCCGAACAGATGAGCCGTAACGAGATGGAAATCGCCACCCAAGTGCTCGGCCAGATCTTCCGCAATTACCTTATGGAGCTGCAGGCCCTCGAAGGCCGCTCGCCGTTCGCGCCGCTGCCCTAGCACTACAGTTGCATTTTTGAAATGAGATGAGCCCGCCTGGCCCCGGCCTGATGAGCCCTTCGCCAACATGACCAGGCAATGATCTGTGCCGGATCGA
>NZ_BAAGYK010000058.1:0-2296 GCF_054779355.1 Azotobacter armeniacus | reverse complement strand
GACCTGGAGGGCGTGGTGGTCGATTGCCCGACCATCGGAGTTTCGTTTGCATTTCATGGAGGTATTGTCTCTCAATATGACAATACTTTCGATAGGCTTAGTAATGCACACGCCGGAGCCCCGTGCTGGGGAAGAGGCAAATTTTTCGATTTTCATTGCGCTTGAGCGCCTACCCCATTTACAGCCCGCTGCGCGGGACGGAGTGTATTGTCGGCTAACTAGTCGCTCAAACACACACTCGCAAAAAGCGCGCGAGCGGTGTTTAGCTCCGTTACGTTATAATTTTGTGGAGTAGAAAATGACCGATGAGTTTAGTTGGAAAAATTTCAATTTATTACTGAAGTCCAGACAGCATTAATCAACAATGCAATAAATGTTTCTCTTAATGATGACGCAAAGGAAAATAGGCATATATTCTCGGCCACCGGGACTCTTATAAATATGGATGATGCGTTTTACGCTGCTGAGCGTATTCCTGCGAACATGAATGCACACGAGGCAGCATGTGAATTCGTTTGTTTTGTATGTGAAAATCTCCGAGAAGAAGGCCAACGTGTCCCGTCGTGGTTTGCAAGGGGCTAAAAATTATAACAAGGCACTGTTGTCGCCACACTGTGTGTGGCTGGGACCTCCGCAGCTACGCTGCTACGGCCCCAAAGTCCGGCGTTATGCGTCTATGCGACGGAGTGTGTCGTATTGAAGGTGTAACCTGAAGAAAATGAATAAAAGGAATGGTAAATGGATGTTTTGATTGACGATTACTCCAAAATACTTAGAAAAATAAATATAGGAGCCTTTGATCTAGATAAAGACAAGTATTCAGGGGTGTTTTTGCCTGTTCCTTTTGATGAGTACTGGCAGTCAGAGGTAAAGATCATGCTAGTTGGTCGAGAGACTGCTGGATGGAATACTAATAATCAAAAGAATACTATCAAAAGAGTAGTTGATTTTGCCGAAGATGAGAATATGGCTGAGCTAATACACGAGGCTGTTAGCCGGTATAAAAAGCATCTGCCGTTAGATCGAAATGGAAAAGTTATCACAAAGTCGCGAAGTCGTTTTAAGCAGTATTACTTCCGTTTGGCGAAAGAGCTAAGATTTAATCCAAAAGCAATTGTTTACGCGAATCTTTTTGCATGGGATTATGATAAAAAAGCACCTAGGTCACGACCTGTGAATGAGTTGAACGAAATAACATCTATTTCTCAGAAGCTTCTTGCTTCCCAAATCAAGCACCTTAAGCCTGATATTGTGATTTTTGCTGCTGGGTTTTCTGGCATTGATACTGTTATCAAAGGCTTATTTAATAAATATTTTGATGGATATGAGAATTCTGCTCAAGTAATACCTAGGAAACTATGGGAGTTTAAGGCCGCCGATGCTACATGCTTCCGTATCGCACATCCTAGAGCAGCATATGGACACGGAGAGTTCCGAGATATGGTGATCCAGAGAATCAAAGATCGGTTGGCCTGCCAATCGCATAACCAAGCATTGCAGCGGACAAGCCGCTGAATGCTTGGTTAGCGTCACAACATACATCGGAGAGACCGTGGAACAAATTCTAGAAAAATTATCGTCCTATAATATTTTTAATTATCTTTTCCCTGGGGTTGTATTTTGCGTAATTGCTGACCAATATCTTTCATTACCGCTACTGCAGGACTCAATTATAAATGGGTTATTTTTATATTACTTTATAGGGCTAATCATCAGTCGATTCGGCTCTTTAATTTTAGAGCCACTTCTTAAAAAAATCGGAATAGTAAAATTCGCAGACCACTCCGACTTCATCAGCGCAGCTGCTAAAGACCCGAAATTAGAGATACTCTCCGAAACCAACAATATGTATCGAACCGTACTTTCGGCTCTAGTGATTTTGTGCGTACTGCTTATTGGTAAGCACCTTATTGCTGAGAGCCAAAATTTTTCCACCTTCTCAAAGTATGCTTTGTTACCTGCACTAGCGGTGCTGTTTTGTTTGTCGTATAAAAAACAAACCGAATACATTGCAAAAAGAATTTCAGCCAGCAAAAATCCTTAAACTTAGAGGGCATGACTTTGACAGTCAAAAGCAAGATTACTCGCTTCAGGGCTTATCAATTGGAGAGTGCTGGATCTTCATTTTCTTACTTTAATGGAACAACATTTACCCTCCTAGAAGCGCGATATAATGAAGTAAATGAAGAGAGTATTATTAACCCGGCAATCAAATACCCAATCTAAGTGGCATAACGCACCGACGCATGCTGGAAATAGGCAACTACCCGCTCCGGGGTTTTGGCCAGCCAGCTCA
>NZ_BAAGYK010000057.1:0-15482 GCF_054779355.1 Azotobacter armeniacus | reverse complement strand
GACCTTGGTCAGCGCGGCAGTCAGAGTGGTCTTGCCATGGTCCACGTGACCAATGGTGCCAACGTTGACGTGCGGTTTGTTACGTTCGAATTTTTCCTTAGCCACGACAGTAAACCTCTTACTTAAAGGGCTGAATCAACCTTGTTTTTTGACGATAGCTTCGGCGATATTGGCCGGAGCTTCGGAGTACTTCGAGAATTCCATGGAGTAGCTGGCACGTCCCTGGGACATCGAACGCACATCGGTAGCGTAACCAAACATCTCGCCCAGTGGGACTTCGGCGCGGATGACCTTGCCGGAAACAGTGTCCTCCATACCCTGGATCAGACCGCGGCGACGGTTCAGGTCGCCCATGACGTCACCCATGTAGTCTTCCGGAGTGACCACTTCGACCTTCATGATCGGCTCAAGCAGTACGGCGCCGCCCTTCTGGGACAGTTGTTTGGTCGCCATGGAAGCGGCGATCTTGAATGCCATTTCGTTGGAGTCAACGTCATGGTAGGAGCCATCGAAAACGGCAGCCTTCAGGCCGAGCAGCGGATAACCCGCAACCACACCGTTCTTCATCTGCTCTTCGATACCCTTCTGGATCGCCGGGATGTATTCCTTCGGAATCACCCCCCCCACAACCTCGTTAGTGAAGAGCAACCCTTCCTGACCCTCGTCAGCCGGCTCGAAACGGATCCAGCAATGACCGAACTGGCCACGACCACCGGACTGACGCACGAACTTGCCTTCGATTTCGCACTTGTTGCGAATGGTCTCGCGATAAGCCACCTGAGGCTTGCCGATGTTGGCCTCGACACCGAACTCGCGCCTCATGCGGTCGACCAGAATGTCCAGGTGCAACTCACCCATACCGGAAATGATGGTCTGGCCACTTTCCTCGTCAGTTTTGACGCGGAAAGACGGGTCTTCCTGCGCCAACTTGCCAAGGGCGATACCCATCTTTTCCTGGTCAGCCTTGGTCTTCGGCTCGACCGCCACGGAGATTACCGGCTCCGGGAAGTCCATACGCTCAAGGATGATCGGCTTCTCGATTGAGCACAGGGTGTCACCAGTGGTGACGTCCTTCATACCGATCAGTGCCGCGATGTCACCAGCGCGCACTTCCTTGATCTCTTCGCGAGTGTTGGCATGCATTTGCACCATACGTCCCACACGCTCTTTCTTGCCCTTGACCGAGTTGATAACCGAGTCGCCAGAGCTGAGAACACCCGAGTACACGCGAGCGAATGTCAAGGTACCCACAAACGGGTCGGTAGCGATCTTGAACGCCAGCGCCGAGAACGGCTCTCCATCATCGGCATGACGCTCGTCGACGATTTCCTCGTTATCCGGATGCACGCCCTTGATCGCAGGGATCTCGGTCGGAGCCGGGAGAAATTCGATAACGGCGTCGAGAACCAGCGGAACACCCTTGTTCTTGAAAGAGGAACCGCATACAGCCGGGACGATTTCGCACGCGATGGTACGCTGACGCAGCCCAGCCTTGATCTCTTCGATCGACAGCTCGCCACCTTCAAGGTACTTGTTCATCAGCTCTTCGGTGGCTTCGGCAGCAGCCTCTACCATGTTGGAGCGATACTCCTCGGCAAGCTCTTGCAACTCCGCCGGAATTTCTTCCTCGCGATAGGTCAAACCCTGATCGTCTTCGTTCCAGTAAATCGCTTTCATCTTGAGAAGATCGATCTGACCCTGGAAGTTCTCTTCCGCACCGATAGCCAACTGCACCGGGACCGGAGTGTGGCCCAGACGCTTCTTGATTTGCTCGACGACGCGCAGGAAGTTGGCACCAGCACGGTCCATCTTGTTCACGTAGACGATACGCGGCACACCGTACTTGTTGGCCTGACGCCATACGGTCTCGGACTGCGGCTCGACACCGGAGGTACCACAGAACACCACCACAGCCCCGTCCAGCACGCGCAGCGAACGCTCCACCTCGATGGTAAAATCCACGTGGCCGGGGGTATCGATGATGTTTACACGATAGTTGTCGTACTGTTTGGTCGAGCCCTGCCAGAAGGCGGTGGTCGCAGCAGAGGTAATGGTGATACCGCGCTCCTGCTCCTGCACCATCCAGTCCATGGTGGCTGCGCCATCATGCACCTCGCCCATCTTGTGGTTGACGCCTGTGTAGAACAGGATCCGCTCCGTAGTCGTCGTTTTGCCTGCGTCTACGTGGGCACAGATACCGATATTACGGTAGCGATTGATAGGGGTTGTACGGGCCACGATGAGGTCCTCGTAGATTGAGGCTGAATTCAGAAACGATAGTGCGAGAACGCCTTGTTCGCCTCGGCCATGCGATGCACATCTTCACGCTTCTTCACAGCGGCGCCCTTGCCCTCGGAGGCATCGAGCAATTCGCCAGCGAGACGCAAAGCCATGGATTTCTCGCCACGCTTGCGCGCGGAGTCCACCAGCCAGCGCATGGCCAGTGCATTGCGACGCGACGGACGAACCTCGACCGGAACCTGGTAAGTTGCACCACCCACACGGCGGGACTTCACTTCGACCAGCGGAGCGATGGCGTCGAGTGCTTTTTCGAAGATTTCCAGGGGGTCGCTGCTCTTGCGGGATTTGACGGTATCCAGCGCGCCGTAAACGATGCGCTCGGCAACCGCCTTCTTGCCGCTTTCCATCACATGGTTCATGAACTTGGCAAGGATCTGGCTTCCGTACTTCGGATCATCCAGAATTTCACGCTTGGCTGCTACACGACGTCTTGGCATTGATAAGCCCTCAAACGGTCTTCAGGTTAGTTCGGAACGGTAGTCACCCAGCCACGCCCGACCTTACTCTTATCGACTCGGCAAATAGAAAATCGGATTATTTGGGACGCTTGGCGCCGTACTTGGAGCGACCCTGCTTGCGGTCTTTCACGCCGGAGGTGTCCAGCGAGCCGCGCACGGTATGGTAACGCACGCCCGGAAGGTCCTTGACGCGACCACCACGAATCAGTACG
This sequence comes from Azotobacter armeniacus, assembly GCF_054779355.1. Taxonomy (NCBI): domain Bacteria; kingdom Pseudomonadati; phylum Pseudomonadota; class Gammaproteobacteria; order Pseudomonadales; family Pseudomonadaceae; genus Azotobacter; species Azotobacter armeniacus. The sequence continues at coordinate 12,511 of NZ_BAAGYK010000057.1, read as the reverse complement.
ACACTGTGCTCCTGCAGGTTGTGACCCTCACCACCGATATAGGAAGTGACTTCATAACCGTTGGTCAGGCGGACACGGCAGACCTTACGCAGTGCCGAGTTCGGTTTTTTCGGCGTGGTGGTGTACACACGAGTGCACACGCCACGGCGCTGGGGGCAGTTCTGCAGCGCAGGCACGTCGCTCTTGTCGACGAGGCGCTTGCGCGGCTGACGCACCAACTGGTTGATAGTTGCCATCTACAAGCTCCACTGTTGTCTTTCGACATAAACAAAATGGCAGAGCAATTCGCCCTGCCAAATTTAGGGTCCGTTAGTCTAAAGAGACTCCCAGCCCCAGTCAAGCAAGGCCCGGCTGCACAGCCGGGCGATGTTTGATCAGTTGCCGCTGATGTTGAGAGCTTCGGTCAGTGCTGCCTCGACCTCCTCCGCACTCACCCGCACCGGCTTCTCGGCATCGCGCTTGCGCTTGCGCTCGCTGTGATAGGCCAGACCGGTACCGGCGGGAATCAGCCGTCCCACCACGACGTTCTCCTTCAGGCCGCGCAGATAGTCGCGCTTGCCGGTAACCGCGGCCTCGGTGAGCACGCGAGTGGTCTCCTGGAAGGAGGCTGCGGAGATGAACGACTCGGTCGACAACGATGCCTTGGTGATGCCCAGCAGGATGCGCTCGTACTTCGCCAGGAAGCGGTCCTCGGTCGCCAAGTGCTCGTTTTCCTCGAGCACCTGGGTCAGCTCCATCTGGTCGCCCTTGATGAAGCTGGAATCGCCCGACTCAGTGACCTCTACCTTGCGCAGCATCTGCCGAAGAATGGTCTCGATGTGCTTGTCGTTGATCTTCACGCCCTGTAGGCGATACACGTCTTGAATCTCGTTGACGATGTACTTGGCCAGCGCGCTGACACCTAGCAAGCGCAAAATGTCATGCGGATTGCTCGGACCGTCGGAGATCACCTCGCCGCGGTTCACCTGTTCGCCTTCGAAGACGTTAAGGTGACGCCACTTCGGAATCAGCTCCTCGTATGGATCGCTGCCATCGGTCGGTGTGATGACCAGACGGCGCTTGCCCTTGGTTTCCTTGCCGAAGCTGATAGTACCGCTGATTTCCGCGAGGATCGACGGCTCTTTCGGACGCCGCGCCTCGAACAGGTCGGCCACGCGCGGCAGACCACCGGTGATGTCGCGGGTCTTCGAAGTCTCCTGCGGGATACGGGCGATCACATCACCGACTCCCACTTCGGCGCCGTCGGCCACACCCACCAGGGCGTTGGCCGGCAGGAAGTACTGGGCCGGCACGTCGGTGCCCGGCAGCAGCAGCTCCTTGCCATTGGCGTCGACCAGCTTCACGGCCGGACGGATGTCTTTGCCGGCGGCCGGGCGGTCCTTCGGATCCATCACCTCGATGTTGGTCAGACCGGTCAGCTCGTCGGTCTGGCGCTTGATGGTGATGCCCTCCTCCATGCCGACGAAGGTCACAGTACCCTTCATTTCGGTCACGATCGGGTGGGTATGCGGGTCCCACTTGGCAACGATGGCGCCCGGATCGACCTTGTCGGCCTCCTTCACCGAAATCACCGCACCGTAGGGCAGCTTGTAGCGCTCGCGCTCGCGACCGAAATCGTCGGCCACGGCCAACTCCCCGGAGCGGGACACCGCGACCAGCGCACCGTCGGCCCGCTCTACATGCTTCAGGTTGTGCAGACGGATGTTCCCACCGTTCTTCACCTGGACGTTGTCCACTGCCGAAGTCCGGCTGGCCGCACCGCCGATGTGGAAGGTCCGCATGGTCAGCTGGGTACCCGGCTCGCCGATCGACTGGGCAGCAATGACGCCGACCGCCTCGCCGATGTTGACTTGATGTCCACGGGCCAGATCGCGACCATAGCACTTGGCGCAGATGCCGTAGCGGGTCTCGCAGGTGATCGGCGAACGCACGACCACCTCGTCGATAGTGTTCACCTCGATGAACTCGACCCACTGCTCGTCGATCAGGGTGCCAGCTGGAACGATGACCTCGTCGGTCCCGGGACGGAATACGTCCTTGGCGATGACCCGACCCAGTACCCGCTCGCCGAGTGGTTCGACCACATCGCCGCCCTCGATATGCGGAGTCATCAGCAGGCCCTGCTCGGTGCCGCAGTCGACTTCGGTCACGACCAGGTCCTGAGCCACGTCCACCAGACGACGGGTCAGGTACCCGGAGTTCGCGGTCTTCAGTGCAGTATCCGCCAAACCCTTGCGTGCGCCGTGGGTGGAGATGAAGTACTGCAGTACGTTCAGACCTTCGCGGAAGTTCGCGGTAATCGGAGTTTCGATGATCGAGCCATCGGGCTTGGCCATCAGACCCCGCATCCCGGCCAACTGGCGGATCTGCGCCGCGGAACCCCGCGCACCGGAGTCCGCCATCATGTACATGGAGTTGAACGACTCCTGCTCGACCTCATTGCCATTGCGGTCGATGACCTTCTCTTTAGAGAGGTTGGCCATCATCGCCTTAGACACTTCGTCGTTGGCCTTCGACCAAAGGTCAATCACCTTGTTGTACTTCTCGCCCTGGGTCACCAGGCCGGTGGCGTACTGGCCTTCGATCTCCTTCACTTCCTCGGTGGCGCCGTCGATGATCCGCGCCTTTTCCGCCGGAATGACGAAGTCGTTCACACCAATGGAGACGCCCGACAGGGTCGAGAAAGCAAAGCCGGTGTACATCAGCTGGTCAGCGAAGATGACGGTATCCTTCAGGCCCACCGTACGATAGCAGTGATTGATCAGCTTGGAGATCGCCTTCTTCTTCATCGGCTGATTGACCACATCGTACGGCAGACCGGCCGGGACGACCTGGAACAGCAGCGCACGGCCGACGGTGGTATCGACGATGCGGGTGTTGTAGACCAGGCTGCCATCTTTCTGCTTGACGGTCTCGTTGATCCGGACCTTCACGCGAGCGTGGAGCGACGCCTCGCCGGCACGGAACACGCGGTCGACTTCCTGCAGGTCGGCGAACACGCGCCCCTCGCCTTTGGCATTCACCGCTTCGCGGGTCATGTAGTACAGACCCAGCACCACGTCCTGCGACGGCACGATGATCGGCTCGCCGTTGGCCGGCGAGAGGATGTTATTGGTCGACATCATTAGCGCACGAGCTTCCAGCTGGGCCTCGAGGGTCAGCGGGACATGCACGGCCATCTGATCGCCATCGAAGTCGGCGTTATAGGCGGCGCAGACTAGTGGATGCAGCTGGATCGCCTTGCCCTCGATGAGTACCGGCTCGAACGCCTGAATGCCCAGACGGTGCAGGGTCGGAGCACGGTTGAGCAGCACCGGATGTTCGCGGATGACTTCAGCGAGCACGTCCCAGACCTCGGGCAGCTCACGCTCGACCATCTTCTTGGCAGCCTTGATGGTGGTGGCCATGCCACGGGTTTCCAACTTGCCAAAGATGAACGGCTTGAACAGCTCCAGCGCCATCTTCTTCGGCAGACCGCACTGGTGCAGACGCAGGGTTGGACCCACGGTGATCACCGACCGGCCGGAGTAGTCGACGCGCTTGCCCAGCAGGTTCTGACGGAAACGGCCCTGCTTGCCCTTGATCATGTCGGCCAGGGACTTCAGCGGGCGCTTGTTGGAGCCGGTGATGGCGCGGCCACGACGGCCGTTATCCAACAGGGCGTCGACCGCCTCCTGTAGCATGCGCTTTTCGTTACGCACGATGATATCCGGCGCGGCCAGATCGAGCAGGCGCTTCAGGCGGTTATTGCGGTTGATCACCCGACGGTACAGATCATTCAGGTCGGAGGTGGCGAAGCGGCCACCGTCCAACGGCACCAGCGGGCGCAGGTCTGGCGGCAGCACCGGCAGCACAGTCAGCACCATCCACTCCGGCAGGTTGCCTGAGCCCTGGAAGGCCTCCATCAGTTTCAGCCGCTTGGACAGCTTCTTGATCTTGGTTTCCGAGTTGGTTTGCGGGATCTCCTCACGCAGGCGACCGATCTCGTGCTCCAGGTCGATCTGGTTGAGCAGTTCGCGGACCGCCTCGGCGCCCATGCGCGCATCGAAGTCGTCACCGAACTCCTCAAGGGCCTCGAAGTACTGTTCGTCGTTGAGCAGCTGGCCTTTCTCCAAGGTGGTCATACCCGGATCGATGACCACATAGCTCTCGAAATAGAGCACGCGCTCAATGTCGCGCAGAGTCATGTCCAGCAGCAGGCCGATGCGGGACGGCAGTGACTTGAGGAACCAGATGTGGGCGACCGGCGAAGCCAGCTCGATGTGTGCCATGCGCTCGCGACGGACCTTGGCCAGGGCGACTTCCACCCCGCACTTCTCGCAGATCACGCCGCGATGCTTCAGGCGCTTGTACTTGCCGCACAGACACTCGTAGTCCTTCACCGGGCCAAAGATCTTCGCGCAGAACAGGCCATCGCGCTCCGGCTTGAAGGTACGGTAATTGATAGTCTCCGGCTTTTTCACTTCACCGAAGGACCAGGAGCGGATCATCTCGGGCGAGGCCAGACCGATACGAATGGCATCGAACTCTTCGAGTTGACCCTGGTTTTTCAAAAGATTCAGCAAGTCTTTCAAGGCCTTTCCTCCTCACGAACCGGCGGCGGCCGGCTCGCGCCGGGCACCGCATGGACGGTACGTGGTTATTCGGTTTCCAGTTCGATGTCGATACCGAGCGAGCGGATTTCCTTGATCAGCACGTTGAAGGACTCGGGCATGCCGGCCTCCATGCGGTGATCGCCGTCCACGATGTTCTTGTACATCTTGGTACGACCATTCACGTCGTCCGACTTCACGGTGAGCATTTCCTGCAGGGTATAGGCGGCGCCATAGGCTTCCAGCGCCCATACCTCCATCTCCCCGAAACGCTGACCGCCAAACTGCGCCTTGCCGCCCAGCGGCTGCTGGGTCACTAGGCTGTAGGAGCCGGTGGAACGCGCGTGCATTTTGTCGTCGACCAAGTGGTTCAGCTTGAGCATGTACATGTAACCAACAGTGGTCGGGCGCTCGAACGGGTTGCCGGTCCGGCCATCGAACAGGCGCATCTGACCACTTTCCGGCAGGTCGGCCAGCTTCAGCATGGCCTTGATTTCGCTTTCCTTGGCGCCATCGAACACCGGGGTGGCCATCGGCACCCCGCCACGCAGGTTGTTCGCCAAGTCGACGATCTCCGCATCGCTCAGGGAGTCCAGTTCTTCCTTCTTGCGCCCACCGATCTCGTTGTACACCTCGGAAAGGAACTGGCGCAGTTCGGCGACTTTGCGCTGCTCCTCGAGCATCCGGTTGATCTTCTCGCCCAGGCCTTTGGCCGCCAGACCCAGATGGGTTTCGAGGATCTGCCCGACGTTCATCCGCGACGGTACGCCCAGTGGGTTGAGGACGATGTCCACGGGAGTGCCATTGGCATCGTGGGGCATGTCTTCGACCGGCATGATCACCGACACTACCCCCTTGTTACCATGACGGCCGGCCATCTTGTCGCCCGGCTGGATGCGGCGCTTGATGGCGAGGTAGACCTTGACGATTTTCAGCACGCCTGGCGCAAGGTCGTCGCCCTGCTGCAGCTTGCGCTTCTTGTCCTCGAACTTGTCGTCAAGTAGCTGACGGCGATCGGACAGGTAGGCCTGGGCCTTTTCCAACTGCTCGTTGAGCACGTCGTCGGCCATGCGCAGCTTGAACCACTGGCCATGCTCGAGCCCGTCGAGGATCTCATCGCTGATCTCGGTGCCCTTCTTCAGGCCAGCCCCGCCTTCGCACATGGCACCGACCAAGGCAGCCCGCAGACGCTCGAAGGTCGCCCCCTCGACGATGCGGAACTCCTCGTTGAGATCCTTGCGGATTTCGTCCAGCTGCATCTTCTCGATAGCCAAAGCGCGGGAGTCGCGTTCGACGCCGTCACGGGTGAATACCTGGACGTCGATGACGGTGCCCTTGGTGCCGGTCGGCACGCGCAGGGAGGTGTCCTTCACGTCACTGGCCTTCTCGCCGAAGATCGCCCGCAGCAACTTCTCTTCCGGAGTCAGCTGAGTCTCGCCCTTCGGGGTGACCTTGCCGACCAAGATGTCGCCGGCCATGACCTCGGCACCGACATAGACGATGCCAGCCTCGTCCAGCTTGTTCAGCGCGGCCTCACCGACGTTCGGGATGTCCGCAGTAATCTCTTCCGGGCCGAGCTTGGTGTCGCGCGCCACACAGGTCAGTTCCTGGATGTGGATGGTGGTGAAGCGGTCTTCCTGAACCACACGCTCGGACAGGCAGATGGAGTCCTCGAAGTTGAAGCCGTTCCAAGGCATGAATGCCACGCGCATGTTCTGCCCCAAGGCCAGCTCGCCCATGTCGGTGGACGGGCCGTCGGCCATGATGTCGCCGCGCGAAACCTGGTCGCCCTTGCTGACCAGCGGACGCTGGTTTATACATGTGTTCTGGTTGGAACGGGTGTACTTGGTCAGGTTGTAGATGTCCACACCGGCTTCGCCGGTCTCGACCTCATCGTTGTTGACGCGCACCACGATGCGGCTGGCGTCGACCGAGTCGATCACCCCGCCACGGCGAGCCACCACGCAGACGCCCGAGTCACGCGCCACGTTGCGCTCCATCCCGGTACCCACCAGTGGCTTGTCGGCACGCAGGGTCGGCACAGCCTGACGCTGCATGTTCGAGCCCATGAGCGCACGGTTGGCGTCGTCGTGCTCGAGGAACGGAATCAGCGAAGCCGCAACGGACACCACCTGACGCGGCGAGACGTCCATCAGAGTGACGTCTTCCGGCGCCTTGACGGTGAATTCGTTCAGATGGCGGACAGCCACCAGTTCATCAATCAAGCGACCGTTCTCATCCAGAGTCGCCGAGGCCTGGGCGATCACATGATCGGCTTCCTCGATGGCGGAAAGGAACACAATCTGCTCGGTCACCTGCCCTTCCTTGACCACACGGTACGGGCTTTCCAGGAAGCCATACTGATTGGTGCGGGCGTAGGCCGCCAGGGAGTTGATCAGACCGATGTTCGGACCTTCAGGCGTTTCGATCGGGCACACACGGCCATAGTGGGTCGGGTGCACGTCGCGCACTTCGAAGCCGGCGCGCTCGCGGGTCAGGCCGCCCGGGCCGAGAGCAGAAACACGGCGCTTGTGGGTGATCTCCGACAGCGGATTGTTCTGGTCCATGAACTGCGACAGCTGGCTGGAACCGAAGAACTCTTTGACCGCGGCAGCCACCGGCTTGGCATTGATCAGGTCCTGCGGCATCAGGCCCTCGCTCTCTGCCATCGACAGGCGCTCCTTGACCGCACGCTCGACGCGGACCAGACCGACGCGGAACTGGTTCTCAGCCATTTCACCAACACAGCGCACACGACGGTTACCCAAGTGGTCGATGTCATCGACAATACCCTTACCGTTGCGGATATCGACCAAGGTCTTGAGCACGTCGACAATATCCTCGCGGCTCAGCACGCCCGGCCCCTCGATCTCTTCGCGACCGATGCGGCGATTGAACTTCATGCGGCCAACCGCGGATAGATCGTAACGCTCGGCACTGAAGAACAAGTTGTTGAACAGGGTCTCGGCGGCATCCTTGGTCGGTGGCTCGCCCGGACGCATCATGCGGTAGATCTCGACCAGCGCTTCCAGCTGATTGGTGGTTGAGTCGATCTTCAGGGTATCGGAGATGAACGGACCGCAGTCGATGTCGTTAGTGTAGAGGGTCTCGATGCGCACGACCTGAGACTTGGCGATCTTCACCAGCAGCTCGGGGGTCAGCTCGCCGTTGCACTCGGCGATGATCTCACCGGTGGACGGGTGTACGATGGCCTTGGCCGTGGTCCGCCCGGTAACGTATTCCAGCGGGACATCCAGCTCCTTGATGCCAGCCTTTTCCAGCTGATTGATATGACGGGCAGTAATGCGTCGTCCCTGCTCGACGATGACCTTGCCGGAGGCATCCTTGATGTCGAAGGCGGCGATTTCACCACGTAGACGCTGCGGCACCAGTTCCAGACTGAGACCATGCTCCGTCACATGGAACACATTGGTGTCGTAGAAGATATCCAGCACTTCTTCGGTGGTGTATCCCAGCGCACGCAGCAGCACCGAGGCCGGCAGTTTGCGGCGACGGTCGATACGGACGAACACGGCATCCTTCGGATCGAACTCGAAGTCGAGCCAGGAGCCACGGTAGGGGATGATCCGTGCGGAGTACAGCAGCTTGCCGGAGCTGTGGGTCTTGCCGCGGTCGTGATCAAAGAACACACCCGGGGAGCGGTGCAGCTGGGAAACGATCACGCGCTCAGTACCGTTGACGATAAAGGTGCCGTTCTCGGTCATCAGGGGGATTTCCCCCATGTAGACCTCCTGCTCCTTGATGTCCTTGATCGCTTTGTTCGAGGACTCCTTGTCGAAAATAATCAGGCGCACCTTGACGCGCAGCGGTACAGCGAAGGTCACGCCCCGCAGCACGCACTCCTTGACGTCGAAGGCCGGCTCGCCCAGACGGTAGCCAACGTATTCCAGTGCAGCATTGCCGGAATAGCTGATGATCGGGAAAACGGATTTGAAGGCTGCATGCAAGCCAACGTCGCGGAGCCTGTCCTTGCCCGTACCGGCCTGCAGGAATTCGCGATAGGAATCCAACTGGATAGCCAGGAGATAAGGCACATCCATGACGTCCGGCAACTTGCTAAAGTCCTTGCGGATACGTTTTTTCTCAGTGTATGAGTAAGCCATCAGCGTTCCCCAGCTTGGTCACCTGCTTGTTTGGCCTCTCCGAAGGGAGCTGCCAGAAATCGTGCAGGCTCATTGCCTGCGCCACCCCTGAGGTGGTAGGTCATGGATGGCGGCAGACAGGCAAGCCACCCCATAACGGAAAAAGGCCGGTGGCTCCAGCCACCAGCCATCAGCCTTGCGCGAAGCGCGGAGGCCGTTGACGCAAGATCGTTGCTTACTTGAGCTCGACTTTCGCGCCAGCTTCTTCCAGGGATTTCTTGGCAGCCTCGGCCTCTTCCTTGGAAACGCCTTCCTTGACCACGCCCGGGGCGCCATCGACGACTGCCTTGGCTTCTTTCAGGCCCAGACCAGTCAGTTCGCGGACGACCTTGATCACGTTCACCTTCTTGTCTCCGGTCTCGGTCAGAACGATGGTGAACTCGGTCTGCTCCTCAGCAACCGGAGCAGCGGCAGCCGGGCCGGCAGCCACGGCAGCAGCAGCAGTCACGCCGAACTTCTCTTCCATCGCCTTGATCAGTTCGACGATCTGCATGACGGACATTTCGGATACGGCGTTGATGATATCTTCGTTGGTCAGAGCCATGACTCTAATTCCTGTTAGGGATAGACGGCCTTCAGGCGGCCATCAAAATTGAATATGAGATCGAAAGAAGTTGGGTGCCGATCAGGCAGCCACACCTTCTTTCTGGTCGCGAATTGCCGCCAGGGTACGAGCCAGCTTGCTGGTAGCGCCTTGGATCACGCTCATCAGCTGTGCAACGGCCTCGTTGTAGGTCGGCAGGGTAGCCAGCACGTCGATCTGGTTGGCTGCAAGGAACTGCCCCTCGAATGCAGCAGCCTTGATCTCGAACTTGTCCTGACCCTTGGCAAAGTCCTTGAAGATACGGGCTGCAGCGCCCGGATGTTCATTGGAGAAAGCGATCAGGGTCGGGCCTTTGAACGCGTCGTTCAGGATCTCGAACTGAGTGCCTGCGACAGCGCGGCGGGCCAGGGTATTACGCACGACTCGCACGTACACACCAGCCTCGCGGGCCTCTTTACGGAGTCCGGTCATGGCACCGACAGTCACGCCACGGGCATCGGCCACGACAGCGGACAGGGCAGCCTTGGCAGCCTCGTTGACTTCAGCGACGATGGCCTTCTTGTCTTCGAGCTTGATTGCCACGGGTTTACTCCTGGATGTTACCGTTTCGTCCAGCAGAGCCGGACGGCGCTTTGGTGTCTGATTCGGTACGAATCGGGAGCACCATCTGCGTAGGCTGAGGGTTTAAGACTTACGCCGCCTACGGTCTTGGATAGCCCCCGCCAGGCAGGGACCCCAATAATCGGCGTGACGGACTAGCCCGTCACACCCCATGCATTAGGCTTCCAGGGAAGCCTGATCGATGACCAGCCCCGGCCCCATGGTCGTGCTGAGAGTCACGCGCTTGACGTAGACACCCTTGGAGGTGGATGGCTTCAGGCGCTTCAGATCGCTCAGCAGGGCTTCGACGTTCTGCTTCAGCTTGATCGACTCGAAATCGACCTTGCCTACGGAGGCATGAATGATGCCGTTCTTGTCGGTGCGGAAACGCACCTGACCAGCCTTGGCGTTCTTCACAGCAGTGGCTACGTCAGGGGTCACGGTACCCACTTTCGGGTTCGGCATGAGCCCCCGCGGACCGAGAATCTGACCCAACTGACCGACGACGCGCATCGCGTCTGGGGAGGCGATCACTACGTCATAGTTCAGATCGCCACCCTTCATTTCGGCAGCCAGCTCATCCATACCTACTTTATCGGCACCAGCGGCCAAGGCGGCTTCGGCGGCGGGCCCCTGCGTGAACACGGCAACGCGAACGCTCTTGCCGATACCGTTCGGCAGCACGGTAGCACCGCGCACGACTTGGTCGGATTTACGCGGATCAACACCCAGATTGATGGCGACGTCGACGGACTCTTTGAACTTGATGGTGGACAGCTCTGCCAGCAGAACGGCGGCCTCTTCGAAGCCGTATTGCTTGCCTGCCTCTACCTTTGCAGCAATCGCCTTCTGGCGCTTGGTCAGCTTAGCCATTTACACACCCTCCACGTTCAGGCCCATACTGCGCGCGGAACCAGCGATGGTACGCACAGCAGCTTCCAGGTCAGCAGCAGTCAGATCGGCCTGCTTGGCCTTGGCGATCTCCTCCAGCTGGGCACGGTTCACTGTGCCGACCTTCTGGGTATTCGGGCGAGAAGAGCCACCAGTAATGCCGGCCGCCTTCTTCAGCAGGACGGATGCCGGGGTGCTTTTGGTCTCGAAGGTGAAGCTGCGGTCACTGTAGACAGTAATGATCACTGGAGTCGGCAGACCAAGCTCCATGCCTTGGGTCTTGGCGTTGAACGCCTTGCAGAACTCCATAATATTCACACCATGCTGCCCCAAGGCCGGACCGACCGGCGGTGAGGGGTTGGCTTGACCTGCCTTCACTTGCAGCTTGATATAAGCTTGAATCTTCTTAGCCATGCAAAACTCCAGTTACGGGTTCAATCGCCCTGAGGCTCCCCTGTTACTTTCGCGATTATCCCAGTGACGACAAAACCCCGCAGCCTGCGACTGCGGGGTGGGGACGTTTTCTTCATCTACGCCTTTTCGACTTGGCTGAACTCCAGTTCCACAGGCGTGGAGCGACCGAAGATGAGCACCGCCACCTGGATGCGACTCTTTTCGTAGTTGACTTCTTCCACGACCCCATTGAAATCGGCAAAAGGACCGTCGATGACACGGACAACTTCGCCCGGCTCGAACAGGGTCTTCGGCTTTGGCCGATCGCCGCTGTCAGCCACACGACGCAGAATAGCTTCAGCCTCTTTGTCGGTAATTGGAGCAGGCTTGTCGGCAGTACCACCAATAAAGCCCATGACACGAGGCGTATCCTTGATCAGGTGCCACGTCGCCTCGTTCATTTCCATTTGTACCAGCACATAGCCTGGGAAGAACTTCCGTTCGCTCTTCCGCTTCTGGCCGTTCCGCATTTCCACCACTTCCTCAGTGGGAACCAGAATCTCGCCGAACTGCTCTTCCATCCCAGCAAGCTTGACTCGTTCAATCAGCGAGCGCATGACATGCTTTTCGTAGCCCGAATAGGCATGAACGACGTACCAACGCTTAGCCACGAATGCACCCTTAACCAACGACCATGGAGACCAGCCAGCCGAGCAGAGAATCGAGCCCCCACAACAGCAACGCCATCACCAGAACCACAGCCACCACGATCAACGTGGTCTGCGTTGTCTCTTGACGGGTCGGCCAGACAACCTTGCGAATTTCGGCACGCGCCTCTTTCACTAAAGAGAAAAAAGCCTGCCCCTTACTGGTTTGCAGCGCGACGAAAGCCGCGACGAAAGCCAAAACCAGCAACGCAACGACGCGATACAGAATCGACTCATCGGAGTATAGCTGATTACCAACCACACCCACTGCGACCAAGGCCACCACCACGAGCCACTTCACTAGATCAAAGCGAGACTCTTTAGCTTCAGCCTTGGCGTTCATCCGAGAAATCCTATAAAGAAAAGCCAGAAACCACTTTGGAATCTGGCAGGCCAGGAGGGAATCGAACCCCCAACCTGCGGTTTTGGAGACCGCCGCTCTGCCAATTGAGCTACTGGCCTAAAACACTGATAAGGCCGACTATTATGCCAGCCTCAAGAGCACAGATCAACCATCTACTCGATGACTTTGGCAACCACGCCGGCGCCAACGGTACGACCGCCTTCGCGAATGGCGAAGCGCAGACCGTCTTCCATGGCGATCGGAGCGATCAGGGTGAC
>NZ_BAAGYK010000056.1:0-525 GCF_054779355.1 Azotobacter armeniacus | reverse complement strand
GGCGGCTCGGTGGTGGGCGTCAACTCGCTACTCTACGGCTGCGCCGAATGCGCACGGATGCTGGAGCGCTTTGGCCGGCATTTCGACGACGGCACCCTGCCCGCTCCGGAGGGGTTGATCGAGTCCCCCCTCGCCGAGGGCCCTGCGCGTTATGACGACGTCGACGAAGGGCGCAGCGAGAAGGTGATCCTGATTCCTTGAACCAGGACGGGTGGGCGTTCGCCGCTTTGCGGGCCCGGGCGGGCGCTTACCGAACGGGGTGTCGAAGCCCCTCTCCGGGGAGCCCCCCTTGCTCTCTCCTGGACAGGCAGGGGGCGTCTTAGAAAATGGAATTTAAAGCACGCTAAGGAATGCTCGATCCAGCAGCGGCGCGGCTTTGCGCTTGGCTGTGGCCGCAGGAAGCTCCCTCATGACCGTTTTCGAAACTCGAGGTGACCAACGCTGGCTGCGGGCTGCTTTCTCGCGACGGCCTCTCGAAAAGGATCGTTTTGTCGGTCCGTTGCAGGGCTATCCACCAAAGGTGTA
>NZ_BAAGYK010000055.1:0-17594 GCF_054779355.1 Azotobacter armeniacus | reverse complement strand
AGATAGTCCAGGCGGGCCAGGAAGCGCTGCAGGGTGGTCTCGTCGAGCTCCTGGCCCGGCACATGGCGGCGCAGGTGCTCGGCGATGGTGGCCAGATGGCGACTTTCCTCGCCGGCGTCGAGGGCCAGGGCGAGAATGCGCATGTCGGCATGCAAGAGGCCGGCACGCTCCAGTTGGTAGAGAGCAGGAAACAGCTTGCGCAAGGCCAGGTCACCCAGGGCTCCGAAGAGGGCGAAGGTGCAAGGCTCGACAGGAGTGACGGTCATGATATTTGTTCTTTTATCAAAGTACAGACTTTATGAAAGCATCGTTGAATCGTTTCATCAACAAAAATTGTGTAATAAAACTACATTTTCCCATAACTAGGATTTTCAGTGGCCCCATCCGGAAGTGCCCAGTTACGATAAGGCACCCAATGCATAATCCGCCCCAGGAACCAACATGGATCGCGCGCGTAATCTGCTGGAACAGATCCAGAATCGTGTAGAAGAGCTGAACAAGGCCGAACGCAAGGTCGCCGAAGTCATTTTGCAAGACCCGCAACAAGCCACCCGCTACAGCATCGCCTCGCTGGCCCAGGCCGCCCAGGTCAGCGAGCCGACCGTCAACCGCTTCTGCCGCTCGTTCGGCGTCAGCGGCTACCCGGAACTGAAACTGCAGCTGGCCCAGAGTCTGGCCAGCGGCGCCGCCTATGTAAGCCGCGCCGTGGAAGCTGACGATGGTCCCGAGGCCTACACCCGGAAAATCTTCGGCAGCACCATCGCCTCGCTGGACAGTGCCCGCCAGGCGCTCGATCCCCAGACCATCGACAAGGCGGTCGACCTGCTGATCCAGGCTCGGCAGATCCACTTCTTCGGGCTCGGCGCCTCCGCCTCGGTGGCCCAGGACGCCCAGCACAAGTTCTTCCGCTTCAATCTCGGCGTGTCGGCGCAGAGCGACGTATTGATGCAGCGCATGCTCGCCTCGGTGGCCCATACTGGCGATCTCTTCGTGATCATTTCTTATACTGGACGCACCCGCGAACTGGTCGAGGTGGCGCATCTGGCCCGCGAGAACGGCGCCTCGGTGCTCGGCCTGACCGCCGCCGGATCGCCGCTGGCCAGGGCCTGCACCCTGAGCCTGGACATCCCGCTGCCGGAGGACACCGACATCTACATGCCGATGACCTCGCGGATCATCCAGCTCACCGTGCTCGACGTGCTCGCCACCGGCATGACCCTGCGCCGCGGTACGGACTTCCAGCCGCACCTGCGCAAGATCAAGGAGAGTCTCAACAGCACCCGCTATCCGAGCGACGACGAACTTCTCTAACAGGTCTTACTTTAGCCCTTCCAGATCGGAGGTGAAGGCACTCGCGCCCTGCTCCGCCGTGCTGAAGGCCGCCCGCATGAAGGCGAACAGCTCGCGGCCGCAGCCGACGCCGGCACCCTGCGGGGCGCTCGCCGGTTCGCGGGCGGCCAGCTCGGCGGCATCGACCAGCACTGTCAGGGTGCCGGCCTGACCATCGACACGAATCACGTCGCCGTCGCGCAGCTTGGCCAGCGGGCCGCCGTCGATGGCTTCCGGACAGACGTGGATGGCCGCCGGGACCTTGCCGGAAGCGCCGGACATGCGCCCGTCGGTCACCAGCGCCACCTTGAAGCCGCGGTCCTGCAGCACGCCCAGATAGGGGGTCATCTTGTGCAGCTCAGGCATGCCGTTGCTGCGCGGGCCCTGGAAGAGCATCACCGCCACCAGGTCGCGCTCCATCTCGCCGGCCTTGAAGGCATCGGCCAGCTCCTGCTGGTCGCGGAACACCCGCGCCGGCGCCTCCACCACCTGATGCTCGGGCGCCACCGCGGACACCTTCATCACCCCCCGCCCCAGGTTGCCGACCATCACCCGCAGGCCGCCCTCGGCCGAGAAGGGTTGCGCCGCCGGGCGCAGGATGTTCTCGTCGAGGCTCTGGGCCGGGCCGTCGCGCCAGACCAGCCGCTCTCCGTCGAGGAAGGGCTCCTGGGCGTAGCGGCGCAGGCCGCGCCCGACCACGGTATTGACGTCCTCGTGGAGCAGCCCGGCGTCGAGCAGCTCGCGGACCAGGAAGGCCACGCCGCCGGCGGCCTGGAAGTGGTTGATGTCGGCCTTGCCGTTCGGATAGACCTTGGTCAGGGTCGGCACCACCTCGGAGAGGTCGGCCATGTCCTGCCAGGTCAGTTGGATGCCGGCGGCCTGGGCGATGGCCGGCAGGTGCAGGGTGTGGTTGGTGGAGCCGCCGGTGGCGTGCAGCGCCACCACCGAGTTGACCACCACGCGCTCGTCGACGATCTCGCCAAGCGGCATGAACTGCCCGCCCTGCCTGGTCAGGCGGGTGACCTGGCGGGCGGCCTCCTCGGTCAGGAGGTCGCGCAGCGGGGTGCCCGGGTTGACGAAGGAGGAACCCGGCAGGTGCAGGCCCATCACCTCCATCAGCATCTGATTGGTGTTGGCGGTGCCATAGAAGGTGCAGGTGCCGACGTCATGATAGGCCTTCATCTCCGACTCGAGCAGCTCGTCGCGGCTGGCCTTGCCTTCGGCGTAGCGCTGTCTCACGTCCGCCTTTTCTTTGTTCGACAGCCCCGAAACCATCGGCCCGCTGGGCATGAACAGCGCCGGCAGATGACCGAAGCGCAGGGCACCCATCAACAGGCCAGGGACGATCTTGTCGCAGATGCCGAGATACAGGGCCGCATCGAACATGTTGTGGGAGAGCGCCACCGCCGTGGACAGAGCGATCACCTCGCGGCTGGCCAGAGCCAGCTCCATGCCCGGCTCGCCTTGGGTCACGCCATCACACATGGCCGGCACGCCGCCGGCGACCTGACCGACCGAGCCCATCTCGCGCAGAACGTGCTTGATCCGCTCCGGGTAGTGCTCGTAGGGCTGGTGGGCGGAGAGCATGTCGTTGTAGGCCGTGACAATGGCCACGTTGACGGAGTCCATCAGCCGCAGACGCTGCTTGTCGCTGCCATCGCAGGCGGCCACGCCATGGGCGAAGTTGGCGCACTGCAGCTTGCCGCGCTGCGGCCCCTCGTCAGCAGCCGCATGGATAATGGCCAGATAGCGCTCGCGCGTGGCACGACTACGTTCAACCAGGCGCTCGGTTACCTCAAGGACGCGGGGATGCATGGGATAGACTCCAGGTAGCGGGTATATTTGTTGTATAACAACGAAAATACCATGTATCGACGGAAATACCAGCCATTAAATCAGTATATTTTGATATTAAAACAACATTGACACCAAACCAACGCCCTTCCCGGCGGGAGCAGCTCAGCCGCGAAACCGCCGAAGAAAGCAGCTGCAAGGCCCGCCACGGAAAGCGGCTTCACGACTTTCTGCGCTGCGAGCGCACCCCGCTCCCAGTCGATCGAAGCCCTCAGGTGCTTTCGCGCACCATCAGCTCGAAGCCCATGTCCTGCACCGGCTCGGCGATCGGCTGACCGGCCATCAGGGCGAGCAGCAACTCGGCCGCCTGGCGACCGATCGCTTCTCGCGGTGTGCGGATGCTGCTGAGCCGCGGCACCATGAAGGCCGAGGCCGGCAAGTCGTTGAAACCGAGAACCGCCACCTGTTCGGGAACCTTCACACCGCGGCGCATAGCCTCCAGCAGGGCGCCGTGGGCCAGGTCGTCATTGCCGAAGAAGATGCCATCGAGCTGCGGATGACTGGCCAGCAGCTGGCCGAACAGTTCGCAACCCAGGCCAACGGAAGAGGACCGCGGCGTCAACAGTTCCAGGGCGGGATCGTAGAGGCCGGCCTGCTGCAGGGTCCGCCGGAAGCCTTCGCCGCGCAGCAGGGTGCGCTGGTCGAGCTGGGCACCAACGTAGGCCATCCGCCGCCGGCCGCGCGCGATCAGGTGCTCGGCCGCCGCCGCGCCGGCCCGCAACTGCGAAAAACCGACACAATGCAGGCCGGCACCGGAATCCAGATCCATCATATAGACGCAGGGAATACCGCTGGCCTCGAGCATGCGTCGCGCGCTCTCGGTTCGCTCGAAGCCAGTGAGCAGCAGACCGCGCGGCTGATAGGCGAGGTAGTTACGGATCAGATCCTCGTCCTCTTCGCGCGAATAGTGGGAGTTGCCGATCAGCACCTCCAACCCCTTCGTCCGCATCACTGTGTGTATGGCTTCAAGGGTTTCGACGAACAGCTGGTTGCCCAGGGAAGGCACCACCACCGCTACAGTCTGACTGCGCGCGGAAGCCAGAGCCCGTGCCGCCGGATTGGCCACATAGCCAAGCTCGCGGGCAGCCTCGCGGACCCTCTGCACCAGCTCCTCGGCAACGCTGGGGATGCCGCGCAGGGCTCGGGAGGCGGTGATGGGACTGACACCGGCACTGCGCGCCACTTCGTTGAGTGTCGGACGTCCGGTAGTACGTGTACTCTTGTCATTCTTAGAGGCGGTCATCAGGGCAATCGCACCATATGCAGCATCGGGATCGAACGGCAGGCACCGTGAGGGCTGCAGCGTCCGCAGGTCAGCTATTTTCGCCTCGCTTCGCCGCCGCTGTCTCCCCCATATCGCATCCGGCCCGCTTGTCAAACAAAAGTGCCGCCCCTAGGATAGCGCTGTCTCAGTGGTGCGGCAATCGGCTGAGCACAGCTCGATCCGCCACTTGCCACCGTTTCCGGACAAGCCCACCGGGCAAGTCACAACAACGACAACAAATCGGTGACAGCTTCAGTTTTGCGGCCGCCCCTACCGCAAAGATAGCGCTGTCTCCATGCCGAGGTGCCATATGCTTCCACCCATCCATGCACTGGTGATCATGGGCGTTGCCGGTTGCGGCAAGTCCAGCGTCAGCCAGGCGCTCTGCGAACTCAACGGCGCGACCCCTATCGAGGGCGATGCCTTCCACCCTCCGGAAAACATCCGCAAGATGAGCGCCGGCATCCCACTGAGTGACGAGGACCGCAGCGACTGGCTAGACCTTCTGTGCGACGAGCTGCGCCGCTCCATTGCCACCGGACAGCGTCCGGTGCTCTCCTGCTCGGCCTTGAAGCGGAGCTACCGGGAACGCCTGCGCAGTGCGGTGCCGGGACTCGGCTTCGTGTTCCTCGAACTGACCCCGGCCGTCGCGGCCCGCCGTGTTGCCGAGCGCCCCAGCCACTTCATGCCGGCGAGCATGATCGACAGCCAGTTCGCCACGCTCGAACCGCCCCTGAACGAACCCCTGACCCTGGTCCTGGATGCCTCACGCGAGGATGTGCCGCAGCTGGCCGCCGCCGCCCACGAATGGTGGCGTCAGCATGATCCAGACTAAGGCTGTTTCTTTTCAATAAGCAAAGACAGCGCTATCTCAAGTTGCTCCATCTCAAAACAACGACAATAGGAGATCCTCCCATGTTGGGCATGTCCCACGATACCTTCCTGCTGCTGGATGCAGTAATCACCATCGTCGGCCTGATCGTCCTGATCACCCGCTTCAAGCTGCACCCTTTCATCGCTCTGATCATCGCCGCTCTCTTCCTTGGCCTGACCTCGGGCATGCCGGTGGAAAAGGTCGTCAAGTCCTTCCAGGACGGCTTCGGCAGCGTCCTCGGCTTCGTCGGCGTGATCCTCGCGCTGGGCACCATGCTCGGCAAGATGATGGCCGAGTCCGGCGGTGCCGATCAGATCGCCCGCACCCTGATCCAGGCCTTCGGCAAGGAGCGCGTGCAGTGGTCGATGATGTTCGCCGCCTTTCTCGTCGGCATTCCGCTGTTTTTCGAGATCGGTTTCGTCCTGCTGATCCCGCTGGTGTTCATCGTCGCCCGGCGCACCGGGGTTTCGCTGATCAAGATCGGCATTCCGCTGCTCGCCGGCCTATCTGTGGTCCACGGCCTGGTGCCGCCGCATCCCGGCCCGCTGCTAGCCATCGGCGTGTTCGGCGCGGACATCGGCAAGACCATCCTCTACGGTCTGATCGTGGCCCTGCCGACCGGCATCATCGCCGGCCCGCTGTTCGGCTCCTTCATCTCCCGCTACATTCCCGGAACCCCCTCCCCCGAGTTGATGGAGCAGCTCGCCCACGAGCCCGAAGCCAGCAACCTGCCGAGCTTCAATGTGACGCTGGTGACCGTCCTGTTGCCGGTGCTCTTGATGCTGCTGAAGACCTTCGCCGACGTGGCCCTGCCCGAGGGGCATATGATCCGCGCCTGGATGGACATGATCGGCCACCCGATCAGCGCCCTGCTGCTGGCCCTGCTGCTGTCGCTTTACACCTTCGGCTACGCCCGCGGTTTCGAGCCCAAGCGAGTCCTCCGACTGCTCGAGGAAAGCCTGGGGCCGACCGCCGCCATCGTCATGATCATCGGCGCCGGCGGCGGCTTCAAACAGATGCTGGTGGTCAGCGGGGTGGGCAACGTGATCGGTCAGATGGCGGTGAACGCGCAGATCTCGCCAATCTTGCTGGCCTGGCTGGTCGCCGCGCTGATCCGCATCGCCACCGGCTCGGCCACGGTCGCCACCATTACCGGGGCCGGCATCGTGGTGCCGGTGATCGATCTGGTGCCCGGCGTCAACCGGGAGTTGCTGGTGCTCGCCACCGGCGCCGGCTCGCTGATCCTTTCCCACGTCAACGACGCCGGTTTCTGGATGGTCAAGCAGTACTTCAACATGACGGTACTGGAAACCTTCAAGACCTGGACCGCTATGGAGACCCTGCTTTCCGTGGTCGGCCTGGTGTTCATCCTGCTGCTTTCGCTGGTGGTTTGATCGAGCGAAGCTGCGGTCCCGATTCGCTCCAGGCGAGTCGGGATCGCACGGCACTGAACCGCCCCGGCAACTCTGGCGGCTCCTCGGTGTGAGTCGCGTCGCCATGGCGACCCCGTTCAGCTTGGTGGCCGCATCGGAAAAGCACCATGGGTGAACTTGATAATGTGAGCGATTGCCAGAAACAGGCGCTGCTCGCCTTATGCCAGGCGGAAGGGGCTGCCCTGTCGAATCCGTGAATGGCGCAGCGGCATTTGTTGGCCGACAGGAGTGATGCCCCTGTAAAAAGCAGAAACCAGGGCTTTACCCTGGTTTCTGGATGCATCTCCCGGGTTCGGCCGGGCGGATAACGGATTGATCAAGCCATGCCGGATGGGTGCTGACTTGTTCGGAGTTTCCTTAAGAAAACACCGAACAAGTCCGGCCCAACTCTAGCCATTCAGAGGAGAACAGGCTGACCCAGCTCCTGAGCCTCAGTAAGAGCCTTGCGCCGACGCATCGCCCAATAGGCAGCCGCGAAATAAATCACGGTACAAGCAAACCCTACATTGTAGAAAGTCTCGCGGTTTTCTTCGTAGGCCGCCATGTCCTGGCTGAAGAACATCGTGTTGCAAGCCAGCAGCAGGGCAATGGTCAAGCTTGCGCGGGCCACTACGTGGAGCCACTTCGAGAAAGTGGTGTTGTCCTTGACAGGCATCTTGTAGGCCTTGGCCTGCTCTTTCTGGAAAACCTCGACTTTCTTTTCAAAAGCCAGCAACTCGGCCTCCTCCTCGGGATACTGTTTCCCGGCACCGTACATCTTGGCCATGATCGTGTATACGATGATCGTAAAGACCCAGGTCGGAACGAACAGATAATAGAAGGATATGATATCCAGTGCATTCAGGCCAAAGCCGAACACAAGGCCTGCGCCCCATGAGGCAACTGCCGGAGTGCTATGGGTGAGTTTGCGATAGGTTACCCAGTAGCGGGTCAAACCGATACGGGGGAATATGAAGTGCTCGGCGAAGACAATGGCTCCGACCGGCACAACCAGCAGGCCCGCATAGGTCAGCAAGGGTAGCATTTTCGAAAAAACAAAGGGGAAACAAGCAACGATCACAGTCACGATGCCGACGACCAGTGTGGTCTGCTTGCGAGAGTGATTATGGAAGATCGCCTGCGCGGCAAGACCGGCCCGGTAGAGGTTGGCATTGGCAGTCGTCCAGCCGGCAACGATCACAATTACGAATCCCGACAAACCGAGTGCATGGAAGGCCACATCACCGGGGTCCAGAGTGGTAATCGAGGTTTTCAGAAGGACAGCGGTGCCCGCTCCCATGATCCCTGCAGCAATCCAGGCGATATAGTGGCCGAACAGCATGCCCGAACTCGTGCAGAGGCCATAGGTCTTTTTCTTGGAATAGCGCAACAAGGCCATGTCAATCAAACCGAAGTGCGTAATCGTGTTGGCCGCCCATGCGAAGCCAATCACCTCAAGCAACCCGATCCCCGGCTCTCCCTGAGCATTCATCCCTGTCCAGATCGACTGGCTGCCAATATGTACAAAGTCGCTCCAGCCACTCAAGGTGGTGCGGCCAAGAACCGACTCGGCCAAAACTGGCATCAAAACAAGTGCGCCACTGGCAAACATGACAAATAGCCAAGGTGCACAGATTCCCGAGAAGTCGGAAACAGCATTAAAACCGTACATGGCGACCAAGACCACGATTATGCCAACCCCCAGCACAACCATGACAAACCAGGGGTCTGTTGGAAACCAGTTCAACTGTGCCGGTATGTCGAACAAGAACCGAACTGCCGTTGATGACACGGTTATCATCGCTGCAGATATCACAGTAAAAATAACAATGTTCGCCCAGTTATAGAGCTTCGTCATATTCCCACCCGCAATCTTGTGCAGGTAGGTATACAGGCTCAACCTGGTTTCCACGGCAATCGGCGTGGTAATCAAGGTCCAACTAAGGATCGCCAGGATGTTACCGATCAGCAACCCCAGCAGGATATCCATGATTTGGGCCCCCATCGCCACGAAAGTTGCACCGATGACGAACTCGGTTGCGGCAACGTGCTCGCCGGCATACAGCCCCATAAAGTGGGTCCAGCCGTGAAGTTTATGCTTCGGTATTGGCAATTGCTCTTCGCTCATGCCAGCTAAAACTTGATTATGCGTTTCTATTTTCATTTCAATGCTTCTTATAATTTCACTGTTTAAGGAAACCATCTGAAAAAGGCCTGTCCGGCTCAAGCCCTGCCTTTGCGGACTCCGTCGTTACGGGCTCTAGCCATCCGCTGGCGGAACGGAAGCAGTCTTTCTCAGATTCAGGAAATCATTTTGTTACGGGCTCTAGCCCATGGGAGGAGCGGAAGCAGGCTTTTGCAGAGCTTTCTGAGATAGAAGCGCAATGGAGAGAGCAAGCACGCTTGGGATCAATGTATGTTTCATTATTATTCACTCCTGCTGATCGCGCGATCAGTTATTTTATCTTTATTGTGACCCTCCCCCCGCGAAAGAGGAATACTCGACGAGGAAGCCGAGGTGAGATGAATTACACCGGGCATTCACCACCAAGGCAAACTCATAACCGCCCAAAAACCTGTACTTTTTTGCAAAAAATGGCAGCCAGGCCAGACAAGCCCCGCCCCCAAACAAATATTCAAAAATCAAAAACTTAAAAAATATGCTTGTTTCCAAAATAACAAAGCATACAAGCTCCACTTTTTATCTATTTCCGTAGTACGCGCACCCTGACAAGATCAAAAGTCTGGGTGATAAACAAGCGAGCAACAACACGTCAATCATCGCACTCCTACGAGCTGATCGTCCAAGGAGCATACTGCCCTTGGGCCCAGGGGCATAGGCGAACTACTCGTCGGCCTATCAGGAGCTGATCCGTGCCCAGCACCTACGTTGCAGCATGAGCGCAAAGGGCAACTGCTACGACTGTGCAGAGAGCTTCTTCCACAGCCTGAAGGTCGAGCGCATCCACGGCAAGCGCTTCAACAGCCACTTCAACAGCCGCGCCCAGATGCGTGAAACCGTGTTTGAATACATCGAAACCGACTACAACCGCCAGCGTCGCCACAGCAACGCTGGGACATATCAGCCCGGAAGCCTTCGAGGCTCGGATGAGTGCTTAAACCCGTGTCCACGGCTGCTGGGCAAGATCACTCCTGAAAAAAAGTATTAGTTATTTGCAATAGGCGCGCTAGCCAATCCGGTCTCGCCATAATTAACCTAAAAAGGCCAGCCACCAAACTTGCGACAGTCTATATGTGCGGTGGCGTATTAACTACAAATACAACAAAGGAAACCATCATGGTTCAGCGTGAAGAATCACGAGGGCTGTTATTCGGCATGCCCTTGTCCCTCATCTGGGGTTATATTGCCATTGCCGTGTTCATGACGGGAGACGGCATTGAACTAGCTTTCCTGTCGCGCTATGTCGTCGACCTCGGTTTCTCGCCCACCCAGGCCTCGTTCCTCTTTACCGTCTATGGATTACTGGCAGCCCTGTCCAGTTGGAGTTCCGGCGTACTGGCCGACATTTTCGGACCGCGCCGGATCATGCGCATCGGCGTGATCGCCTGGATCGTATTCCATGTGCTTTTCCTGCTCTTTGGCCTGGGTGAAAAGAACTACGCCTTGATGGTGTTGTTCTATGGGATCCGCGGCCTGGCCTATCCCTTGTTCATCTATGCCTTCGTCGTCTGGGTCGCGCACGTTGCTCCGAGAGAGCGTCAGGCCTCGGCCATGGGCTGGTACTGGACGATGTACTCCATCGGTATCGGCTTTTTGGGAACTTATCTGCCCAGCTTCACCATCCCGCACATCGGCTTCATGGGCACCCTATGGATGGCGGTCGCCTGGGTGGCAGTAGCGGGCGCCATGGTCATGCTTCTAGTGAGAGATTGGCAGAGGGCAGATACCGGTGCCAATACGAGTCTTGCCGGACGTCTTCGTGAGTTGAGCCGTGGCGCCACTATTCTGTTCGACCATCGCAGCATTCTTATCGCTGCCCTTGTACGGATTATCTGCAATCTGCCGCTTTTCGGCTTTCCCGTGATCATGCCGCTGTTCTTCACCTCCGCCGAGGTGGGCTTCACGATGGAACAATGGCTGCGCATCTGGGGCGCCCTGTTCATCGTCACCATTTTTACCAATGTGATGTGGGGATTGATCGGCGACCGGATCGGCTGGGTCTTCCAGATGCGCTGGTTCGGCTGTGCCGGATGCGCGCTCGCCACCCTGGCCTTCTATTACGTGCCGCTCACTTATGGCGCCAGTTTCCCTGGAGCCATATTGGCAGCGGTTGCCCTGGGCATCGGGGTGTCCGCCTTCGTGCCCATGGGCGCGATCTTTCCCACCATAGCCCCAGAACACAAGGGCGCGGCCCTCTCCGCGCATAACCTGGCTGCCGGACTCTCCACCTTCATGGGACCAGCCATTGCCACCTTGGGCATCTCCACGGTGGGCGTGGAGGGCATCGTCTGGATCTACGCCTTGCTTTACCTGCTTGGAGTAGTACTGACCTATTTCATCCACGTCGATCAACCGGGCTTTGAGCATAAAGCCAAGCTTACCGCTCCCTTCTCGCATCAATCGAAAACCAGCAAAGCCATCTGAACAGGAGAGGCCATCCATGAAAGCTCTGGTCCTGGAAAAGCAGCACGACTTGAAGATTCGCGATATCGACTTGCCCCTGATGCTGGGTCCGGACGATGTGCGTATCCGCATCCATACCGTAGGCGTGTGCGGCAGCGATGTTCATTACTACACCCATGGCCGGATCGGCCCTTTCATTGTCGATCAGCCGATGGTGCTGGGGCATGAGGCGGCCGGTACGGTCGTCGAAGTCGGCAGCAATGTGACGCACCTGACCAAGGGAGACCGCGTCTGCATGGAGCCGGGCATTCCCGATCCCAAGTCCAAAGCCTCGCGTCTGGGGCTCTATAACGTCGATCCGGCGGTGGTGTTCTGGGCGACTCCGCCGGTCCATGGCTGCCTGACCCCCGAGGTCATCCATCCAGCGGCCTTCGCCTACAAGCTGCCCGATCACGTTAGCTTTGCCGAAGGGGCGCTGGTGGAACCTTTCGCCATCGGCATGCAGGCAGCGGTCAAGGCGCGCATCAAACCCGGCGATGTCGCCGTCGTCATCGGCGCCGGCACGATCGGCATGATGACCGCCCTGGCCGCCCTGGCCGGGGGCGCGAGCCGGGTGCTGGTGTCCGACCTGATGGTGGAGAAGCTGGCCATCGCCCAGCGCTATGAGGGCATCACCGCCGTCAACGTGCGCGAGCAGTCCCTGCAGGACAAGGTGGCCGAGGCCACCGGCGGCTGGGGCGCGGACGCGGTGTTCGAGGCCAGCGGCAGCGCCCGGGCCTATGGCGATGCGCTGGCGGCCGTCTGCCCGGGCGGGGCGCTGGTACTGGTGGGCATGCCGGTCGAGCACGTGCCCTTCGATGTGGTGGCGGCCCAGGCCAAGGAGATCAGGATCGAGACCGTGTTCCGCTATGCCAATGTCTACGAGCGGGCCGTAAACCTGATCGCCAGCGGCAAGGTCGATTTGGAACCGCTGATCTCGGCAACCTTTCCCTTTGAACAGGGCGTCGAGGCTTTTGAGCGGGCAGCCAGCGCCCAACCGGGCGATGTGAAAGTGCAAATCACCTTTGGCGATGCCTGAGCGCAATAGCTACCTTGACATGACAGGTTAGAACGGAAGCCGCAGGGTGATGAAAGGCAGGCAACTCGGCGAGAGGACTTCGGATCTGGAGGTGATTCTTAACGAGCCACAACACAGCTTCCGGTGGTATGAACACGATTACCCGTATCCACTGGCGCGCTGGAACCATCACCCTGAATTCGAGATACACCTGATCCGTCAAGGCAATGGCAAGCTGCTTGCCGGGGACTATATCGGCCACTTCGGTCCTGGCCATGTGGCGCTGATGGGCCCCGGGCTACCCCATGACTGGATCAGCGACCTGGCGCCGGAGCAAAGTATCCTGGGACGCGATGTGGTTCTGCAATTCGATGGGGAAGCCCTGCTGCGTCTGCGTGAAACACTGCCCGAACTGGGCGAGTTGCAATCCCTGTTC
The DNA here is from genome assembly GCF_054779355.1 of Azotobacter armeniacus. NCBI lineage: Bacteria > Pseudomonadati > Pseudomonadota > Gammaproteobacteria > Pseudomonadales > Pseudomonadaceae > Azotobacter > Azotobacter armeniacus. The sequence continues at coordinate 4,783 of NZ_BAAGYK010000055.1, read as the reverse complement.
AGTCGGGCTCGGCAAGGTATCGAATTCACTGGCGAGGCAGCCCGTACTGCTGCCCGCCTGCTGGAGGCCATCGGGCAGACAGGCGGTCTGAAACGCCTGGTGTTGTTTCTGTCGCTCCTGGAAACCCTGGCCCAGGCTGGAGTCGATGAGAGCCGTACGCTGGCCAGCCCGCAATATGCGCCAATGCTGAATAGCCTGACGAGCGAGCGGATGAATCGGATCTTCGATTACATTCTGGGAAATCTGGCCGGGGAAATCCGCATGTCGGTCATCGCGCAGCGTCTGCAGATGAGCGAGCCGGCCTTCTCACGCTTTTTCAAGCGTACGACCGGACATACCTTCGTTGACCTGATCCGCAAGTTGCGGATCCAGCGGGCGTGTCGCCTGCTACTGCAAAGCCAGCAGTCGATCGCAGAGATCTGCTTCGAGGTGGGCTATAGCAACCTGTCGAACTTCAATCGTCACTTCCGCCATGAAATGCATGAAACACCCAGCGATTACCGTAAACAGATCATACAACAATCCGTTATTAGAAAATAAGGGAACATTAGCATGACCAGAAGAATTCGAAGCATCCTCCGCAAAGAGGATGCAACATGTTTTTAGAATATGCGGCGAGTTATTATTCGATTTTTTGTCGAGCCAGCGCACAGTAACTTACCAAGGCAAGTCGATTTCAAGGCAATAGCGGGACGGGTGGTTCTCCTTTCAACGTGGCGGTGGGATTGAGTCGGCTGAGCATAGAGGCCGCATTGCGGACAGGTATTTCCACGGATTTTCTGGGCAAACAGTTACGCCGGGTGCTAAGTACCAGGGCTTTCAAGATGTCTTCTTGCAACCTATTGAATGCACATATGGACATGCTCAGGCATCAAATGGCCCTCCACTATCCAGCATTCCCTCTGCCTCGCCAACTCATGCAACTGCTCGCCAAGGTGCTTTCGAGTCGCGCCGAAGATCGCCTTTTTGCGCCTCTTCGGGATGAAAACAACGTGACACTTACAGTCCCACTTCGTGTGCGCGAGACTCTGATAGTCTCTCATCGGGTACCTCCTGGTCGAGACAGAAGGCTCCCGATGACCGCATCACACGGTCAAACCTCAAGGAGTCCCCCGGCTTAGCCGGGGGATTACCTTATTTATTTAAATGAAGGTTGCAAACTTCTTGTCGTCTGCTCCAACTTCCTCCGCCATTATCAACTTAAGCGTGGCGCGCACGCCGAGTGTCTGCAAACGCTCAAGCTGCAGGCGGAAGGTTGCTACGAATGTGGCAGAAGCCGGAATCTTGTGCCCGAACACATCCTCGAGCCCCAGGAAATTCTCGACCAGACGCTCCTTGAGGCATGCGGCCTCCTGTAGCGAGGCGGCACGCGGATCGAGAATCGGATAGGTTCCACCTTGCTCGTCGAGGCCGCGCAGGTAGTGGCACCAGGCGGCCAGAATCAGCGTCGTACGCCGCATGTCAACGCCAGATTCAATCTGGCCAAGCAGGGTCGGCAGTACGAACTTCGGGAGCTTGGATGAGCCGTCGGAGCAAAGCCGACTGATCTGGTCACAGATTGTCGTGTTGGAAAAACGCTCGATCAGCGTGTCCTTGTATTTCTCCAGATCGATGCCGGGCACTTCGGCCAGCAGCGGCGTGACATCCCGGTCCATGTAGGTGCGGACAAACTCCTGCAGCTGCGCATCCTGCATTGCCTCGTGCGCATAGCGGTGACCGAGCAATGCACCGAGGTAGGCCATGGCCATATGGCTGCCGTTGAGGAGACGAATCTTCATCTCCTCATAAGGCGTGACATCGTCGGTGAACTGCACGCCAACTTCCTCCCAGGACGGACGACCGTTGCAGAACTTGTCCTCCAGCACCCACTGCAGGAAAGGCTCGGCCACCACCGGCCAGGCATCCTCGATGCCGGTTTCCTCCCGCAACTGGAGGCGATGCGCATCACTGGTCATCGGAGTGATCCGGTCGACCATTGCATTCGGAAAGCTGACGTTGGTGGCGATCCAGTCATGAAGCTCGGCGTCACGCAGCTTGGCAAAACTCAGCAGGGCATTGCGTGCCACTTGGCCGTTATGCGGCAGGTTATCGCACGACATCACGGTAAACGGCTTGATGCCGGCTGCACGGCGGCGGGCCAGGGCCTCGGTCAGAAAACCGAATACTGTCCGAGGCTGCTGCGGATTGGCCAGGTCATGGCGGATTTGCGGCAGATCGGCATTGAACTGGCCGCTACTGTCGTCGGTGCAATAGCCACCCTCGGTGATGGTCAACGATACGATCCGGGTGTCGGGGTCAGCCAGCTTGCGAATCAGCGCTTCGGAGCCGTCCTCGGCGAGCAGGAAATCGCCGAGGACGCCGACCACCTGGATCTGTGTGTTGTCGCTGTCGCCTAGCTCATAGAGGGTATAGAGATAGTCTTGGGAGGCGAGGGCCTCCTGCATGGCTCGATCTTCCGAGCGCAGCCCCACCCCACAAATGCCCCACTCGCTGGCCTTGCCCCGGTTGAGCAGCATCTCGGTATAGATCGCCTGATGGGCGCGATGAAAACCACCGACACCAATATGCACGATTCCCTGCTTGACCTGCTTGCGGTCGTATAGAGGGCGCTGAACACGCTCAGGAAGTTGAGACAGATTTTTGGTATTGAGTTTCACGTTTTGCTACCTCTAGACCGCTCGGGTTTGTCGGGGACCAACGAAGCCCGGCCTTTTGTCAGGCAACAAGGATCCCGGTGCGCCTGAAGACGCGTATTAAAAAGAGTTCGAAGTAAAAGGTGATGTCGGGGGAAATCAGGCCACCCAGGCTGACGAGCTTGGCTTGAGCGAAGCGTGACGGTGACACCCGAACCCTCGGTCGCCTTGACGAAGCTCTTCAAGAAAGCCACTCCCGGCGTGACAGAGCCGGTGACAAATCGCCTTATGGGATAGTGGTAAGGAATGAGCAGGCTGCACGGCCAGGCTTGATGGATAGCTCATGATTGCCAAGTCCTCTGCCGATCACACGATCAGCTATTTTTTATCTTTCTTGTCAACCTCCCTTCGCCAATGAGGGTTATTCGACGGGAGACTCAGGATGAAATGGATTACACCGGCTATTTACTACCAAGACAAATTCATAACATCCAAAAAACCTGTACTTTTTTGCACAAGGAACAGGCGCACTCAGCTAGCGCTAGCGCTTCACAAAAAATAAATCCATAAAAATCAAAAAGTTAAATTGGTAAAGCTTATTTCTGAAATTACAAAGTGTACAAGCTTTATTTCTTTATATATGCTTGCAGTACGCACATCCTGACAAGATCCAAACCCAAGGTGATGAGCAAGCGAGCCACAACACGTCAGTCATCCCCCTCCTACGAGCTGATTCCCCCCAAGGAGCACAGCTCGATCCTTTATCGAAAGCACGGTTTTCCCGACCCTCTGGTCCGCTGGCACTACCACAAGGAATACGAACTGCACCTGATCACCCACAGCAGCGGCAAGGTTTTCGTTGGGGATTACATTGGCAACTTTTATCCCGGCACTCTATTCCTGATTGGCCCCAACCTTCCCCATAACTGGATCAGTCATACAGAAGAACAAGCAATCTATCCGGAGCGGGACCAGGTTGTCGTATTCACCGATGAAATGATCCAGACTGCACGCAATGTCCTGCCGGAATTCACTGAACTGGATGGTTTGCTACAGCAGGCCAGCTTCGGCATCGAATTCCAGGATGCTGCTACTATCCGTGAAGCACAGGGCCTGATGCAGAAAATAGCGACCTCCAACGGACTGGAATCCCTGGCTCACTTCTTGTCCATCATGGGCCTTCTTGCCAAGGCAGATCAGTACCACCTGCTTTCCAGCGAGCATTATCTGACCATCACTGGCGAAAAGAACCAGCAGCGTGTAAATCAGGCGGTCAACTACATCTTCAATCATTACCACGAGAATCTAAGTTTGGAGGAAGTTGCCGAAGAACTCGGCATGCAGCCAACTTACTTCTCAAAGTTTTTTCGCCAAGCGACCGGGCGGCGCTTTGTAGAGTTCGTCAACAGCCTGCGCATCACCCGCGCCTGCGATCTGCTGGTACACAGTGACCTGCCGATTACAAATATCTGTTTCGAAGTGGGCTTTACCAATATATCAAATTTCAATCGCCATTTTATGGGGCTCAAGGAAATGACCCCATCCAGCTATCGCAAATTGGCGGGAGTTGCCTGCTTGCCTGATTTCCACTGCGGCACGGCGACGGAATAGTTTCCGCCGCGCCAGTCTGCGGCCTGGCCGATGGCGAAATTCGAACTCACCCAGAGCGAAAAGGGCTTCGTCCAGAGCAACCTGGCCCAATGCTCTTATCCGGTCGCCTGGGATAGCCTACCGTCGCAGGCCTCTGGACAAGCTATGCACCCGCAAGCTCTCGATGCACAGCATTGCGAAGCTGTTGAGCGGTACACAGAACGTGCCAGCCGAGCAAACCTTGCAACGGAACCGTCCCAGACGCGACTACCGGTTTCTCAAACGCACAAATACCTTTATTAACGCGGCAATCAAATTCACGATATAAAGGGACATGAAAAAGATCGATGCCCGAAAGCTCTCTCGAGAAACTCAGGACCAGATGCGACGCCTGGCCATGAATCTGCGTGAGCAGCGCGAACTGACTTGGCAAGAGGTTGCCGACGTATTGGGCGTACATCTGAGTACCGTACTAGCCTGGTCCAAACGCTACAGCGAGCAAGGCAGCGAAGGTCTGAAATCCAGGACACGAGGTCGGCGCCAGGCAAGCGGACGGACCT
>NZ_BAAGYK010000054.1:0-1631 GCF_054779355.1 Azotobacter armeniacus | reverse complement strand
GGTCGCGGTAGGAAAGGCAGTCGCCTGCCTCCCCCCGCACAGATCCGTACGTGCGGCATTACCGCATACGGCTCCTGCCTTGGGTCTTGACGCCAAAGCGGACTACTGGATAAGGATGCATCGGCAGATGCCGGGGGTAGGGTATGAACACCCTGGCCAGGGCCTTCAGACGCTCCCAGGTCAGCCTGTGTCGCTGGCCTCTCCGTCTCAGGGCATGCATCCAGGCCCCGATGATCTCGCGGCGGAAGGCTTCCACCTGCCGCGTGTTCCCCGGTACATGGAAGTAGTTGCAATGCCCTCTATAGAGCCGGCCCAGCCAGCACCCGAGCGCCTGGATCGGCTCGTGTCGGCGCCTGTGCAATGTCTCGCGGATATCCCTGAGTGTGGCGGCCATGCGTTTCCTGATGGTCTTGCGCCCCACCTCGAACCGACCGTTCCTGCCACGCGAGCAGTAGTGCGTGAAACCCAGGAAGTCGAAGGTTTCGGGTTTTCCCTCGCCTCGCTTGCGCCGATCCTCCACAGCAAACCATCCGAAACGCAGCAGGCGGGTCTTGCCGGGGTGCAGCGTCAGACCAAAGTCGGCAAGACGCCTTTCCAGTGCCCGATGAAACCGCACCGCTTCGGCGCGGCTCTCGAAACCCAGGACGCTGTCATCCGCATAGCGGACCACAATCATGTCTCCCCGGGCGTGTCGCCGTCTCCATTGGCACCCCCACAGATCCATCACGTAGTGCAGGTAGATGTTGGCCAGCAGCGGCGAAATCGGGGCACCTTGCGGAGTCCCCTGCCTCGCCGGGATCCGACGCCCATTCTCCATCACTCCCGTGCGCAACCACCGGGCAATCAGTCCGAGGATTCGCCGGTCGGCGATCCGGTGCTCCAGGGAGCACATCATCCAATCATGGTCGATGCTGTCGAAGAACGAACGGATGTCGACATCCAGAATCCATCTGACCCGGCGTGTCTGTATCCCGACAGACAGCGCGTCCAATGCATCATGCTGCCCTCGACCAGGGCGAAATCCATAAGAGAATCCCAGGAAGTCCTCTTCGTAGATCGCTTCCAGCACCCTCGCCACCGCCATCTGGACGATCTTGTCCTCCAGCGCCGTGACGCCCAACAGGCGCTCGTTGCCATCGGCCTTCGGGATGCTTACCCGTCGTACCGGCCTGGCCCGATAGCGGCCTGTGTGCACACGACGGTGCAGTGCTTCGAGCCTGGGAAGAAGACCCTGCTCATAGTCCCGCCACGAAACCCCGTCGACCCCACTGGCTGCTTCCCGCTTGAGCGCATGGAAGCTCTCGTGCAGCAATTCAACCGTGATGTGGTGCAACAGGGCCGTGAAACGCGCTCGCCGATCCAGGCGAGCTACTCGACGTATCGCGGGCAGCCCTGACAACGCACGGGGCCGGCTCTGCGTCCGGGGTGCGGAAGACGGCTCGCGATTTCCCTTGGCCAACCCCCTTCCCTCCATCGTCTCCGCCGGGCCAAGCCCCTTGTTCGACGACTTCTCCGGTACTATGGGGTTGTCCGACTTCTCGCCCGCGTAGGCGGCAGGCGTTCGGCTTGTGGCCTTTCCTGCCCCGTCTGGCTTGTCGGCACCAGACACGGGCGAGACCTCCCAGCTTCCG
>NZ_BAAGYK010000053.1:0-674 GCF_054779355.1 Azotobacter armeniacus | reverse complement strand
GTCCGCTTTGGCGTCAAGACCCAAGGCAGGAGCCGTATGCGGTAATGCCGCACGTACGGATCTGTGCGGGGGGAGGCAGGCGACTGCCTTTCCTACCGCGACCGCCAGGTTGAGACCCTGCCGGCGTTCATCCCGCTTGCACTGGATGCGCCCGTGCGGGCCGGATATGCCTCCAGCGTGGACATTCGCATCGATATCCCCCATCGGCGCACAACCTTGACCGTTCACTGGCCTGCGGGCGATGCAGAGGGGTGTGCCCGGTTCGTGCGCGAGATAGTGCAATGATCCGCATCGATGCCATCTGGCTCGCCAGCGAACCGCTGGACATGCGGGCCGGAACGGAAACGGCCCTGGCCAGGGTGGTGGCGGTCTTCGGTGCGGCGAAGCCGCACAACGCCTACCTGTTCGCCAACAAACGGGCCAACCGCCTGAAAGTGCTGGTGCACGATGGTTTCGGTGTCTGGCTGGCCTCGCGCCGCTTGAACCAGGGCCGTTTTGTCTGGCCAGGCAACTGGCAGGGTGCTCACCTGGAGCTGAACGCCGAGCAGCTTCAGGCGCTGGTGGTGGGGTTGCCCTGGCAGCGGGTCGGGTCGAGCGCGGCAATCAGCCTTTTATAGTCAGCGATCGTACATGGCGCGCAATTGACCGAACGACCTATCGTCGCGAGCCGTCGT
>NZ_BAAGYK010000052.1:0-824 GCF_054779355.1 Azotobacter armeniacus | reverse complement strand
GGCCAGTTCCACCAGCTTCAGGCCCTGTTCGGTGACATCGAGCACTGCCAGGTCGGTGATGATGCGGTCGACCACCCCGACGCCGGTCAGCGGCAGGTTGCAATGATCGAGAATCTTGTGCGCGCCGCCCTTGGCGCAGTGCTCCATCAGCACCACCACACGGCGCACCCCGGCCACCAGGTCCATGGCCCCGCCCATGCCCTTGACCATCTTGCCGGGGATCATCCAGTTGGCCAGGTCGCCGTGTTCCGACACCTGCATGGCGCCGAGGATCGACAGGTCGACGTGCCCGCCGCGGATCATCGCGAAGGAGGCGGCGCTGTCGAAGAAGCTGCTGCCGGGCAGGGTGGTGATGGTCTGCTTGCCGGCGTTGATCAGGTCCGGGTCGACCTCGTCCTCGGTGGGGAAGGGGCCGATGCCGAGCAGGCCGTTCTCGCTCTGCAGCCAGACCTCCATGCCCTGGGGGATGTAGTTGGCGACCAGGGTCGGCAGGCCGATGCCGAGGTTGACGTAGAAGCCGTCCTGCAGCTCCCGGGCGGCGCGCTGCGCCATCTGTTCACGAGTCCAGGCCATGGTCAGGCGCTCCGCAGGGTACGTTGTTCGATGCGTTTTTCCGGGGTGGGGTTGAGCACCAGGCGCTGCACGTAGATCCCCGGCAGGTGGATCTGGTCGGGGTCGAGCTCGCCGGTCGGGACGATTTCCTCCACCTCGGCCACGCAGACCCGCCCGGCCATCGCCGCCAGGGGGTTGAAGTTGCGCGCGGTCTTTCTGAACAGCAGGTTGCCGGCCTGGTCCGCCTTCCAGGCCTTGACCAGCGCCAGGTC
>NZ_BAAGYK010000051.1:0-9987 GCF_054779355.1 Azotobacter armeniacus | reverse complement strand
GCCACGCTGGCGACGGAGGCGCCGGGTTGGCCACACTCCTGCACGACTTGAGCCTTGAAGGCCGTGGAATAGGAACGACGCTGCATGATTTCCCCGCTTGAAAAGGTGTCCACGATGAATAGGTGGACACCCTCTCTTAGCCTGGCGGGTTCAAGCCAGACGACTTGGCCAGACGGTTACGGTGCATCGGCTGCTCAGCAGGTAGAGAGCATGGACTACGGCTGGAAGTGATCAAGTACACGAAAGCGAAGAAAGGCTTCATCCTTCTGTCTCGCCGCTGGGTGGTCGAGCGCAGCTTCGGCGGGATGGCCCGCTTCAGGCGGCTGAAGCCGGGGCTGCGAGTGTCTGCCCTCGACGCTGGAGGGATTTCACTTCATTGCCTTTGCCTGCCTGATACTGCCATCGCAATGAACGCAACCAGGCCCTGGAAGCGTTCCGCCAATGGCTGCTGGACGAGAGCATGAGTAGATCCTTTGCGCCACCAGCGACTAATCGCTCACTCAGGAACCGGGGCATCGCAGGGTCTTGCCGGAAATGAGGGCAGCAGTCAACGAAGCCGGAAACGTGGCGGACGCTTTTCCAGAAGGCTTGCCACACCCTCGGTGAAATCCGGCGTCTGCCGCCGGCACTGCTTCCTTGTAGGTCTGTGTGAAGCTCTCACAACCTGCCGCTTGATGCGCTGCAACAGCATGACCAATGGCTGCAACTGGGCCCAACAGGCACCCTTGAAGCTTTCCTGAGGTAGCACCCGGTTGATCAGCCGTAACTCTAGCGCCTCGTCGGTCAGGATCGTACGGCCGCTGAGCCGCAGGTCCATGGCCACCGCCGTGCCGATCAGGCCCGGCAGTGGCAACGCGCCGCCCTGCGATCACGCCAGGCTGATCTGTCCGGCCTGCAGACCGATGAGGCTCGGCAGCTGGCGCAGATCGCCCAGGCCAACACCGCAGCTCTGCGCGCCCAGCAGCAGGCCCGCCAGCAGCTGGAAACCCAGCTCGTGCAGATCGATCGACAGCGCTATCAGGAGCTGCGACATGCCCACGAAACTACCAACCGCTTGTCTGCTGACCTCGCTGCCGCTCGTCAGCGGCTGCGGATCCGTATCGATCCAGCCAGTTGCCCAGACCGCATGCCCGCCATCTCCGGCGTCGCCGGTGTGAATAATGATGCAGCTGGAGCCAGAGCAGAGCTACATGCAGAGACTGCTGCAGGTGTTGTCCGAGTAGCAGGAGAGGCCGATCAGTGCCGGGCGAAGTTGGCCGGTCTGCAGGAGTGGGCGAGGAGATATCGAGGACGGGGAATTGAAATATCCAGAACGGGCGAGGATGGCCTTTTCCTGTAGAAAAATAGAACTCTAACTTATTGATATTTCGTGCTACACTATCTCGATCTGAGGGTGGCAGTTCGACCTGTTTTCTCCCTTTGGCTCAATGGATTAGTCTTTGCTGGCCATCGCCTTGACATGGTGGGGCGTTAGTTCGAGTCAAATTGTGCCTGCCGAATCGAAAAAGGGTCGCAAAGGCGACCTTTTTTATGGGTCGCTTGCCAGTGGCGCGGCTTTCTGAAAGCATCCCGCACCTTTATTTCCAGTGACTCCGGTTCGCTCGGATCGGGCCTTCGGGCTCCTGCCGCCGTGGGGCAGGCATATCCGGTGGATCGCTTTACTGGCTCATCCCAACCCACGTGGCCTTTGGTAGGGGTCACCACTAGGAGAGGAGGCGCCATGCCCATCATCACTCTTCCCGACGGCAGTCAGCGCACGTTCGATCATCCGGTTTCGGTCGCCCAGGTGGCCCAGTCCATCGGCGCCGGCCTGGCCAAGGCTACCGTGGCCGGCAAGGTCGACGGCAAGCTGGTCGATGCCTGCGACCTGATCGACCGCGATGCGACCCTGCAGATCATTACGCCGAAGGACGAGGAGGGGGTCGAGATCATCCGCCACTCCTGTGCGCATCTGGTCGGTCATGCGGTCAAGCAGCTGTATCCGACGGCGAAGATGGTGATCGGTCCAGTCATCGAAGAAGGCTTCTACTACGACATAGCCTACGAGCGCCCCTTCACGCCGGAGGATATGGCGGCCATCGAGGCGCGTATGTGCGAGCTGATCGACAAGGATTACGACGTCATCAAAAAGATGACCCCGCGCGAGCAGGTGATTGAGGTGTTCAGCTCCCGCGGCGAGGAGTACAAGCTGCGCCTGATCGACGACATGCCTGACGAGCAGGCAATGGGCCTGTACTACCACGAGGAATACGTCGACATGTGCCGTGGTCCGCATGTGCCGAACACCCGCTTCCTCAAGGCCTTCAGGTTGACTAAGCTGTCCGGCGCCTACTGGCGTGGCGATGCCAAGAACGAGCAATTGCAACGCATCTATGGCACCGCTTGGGCGGACAAGAAGCAGCTGGCCGCCTATATCCAGCGTATCGAGGAAGCGGAGAAGCGCGATCACCGTAAGATCGGGAAGCGCCTCGATCTGTTCCATACCCAGGAAGAAGCGCCGGGCATGGTCTTCTGGCATCCCAGCGGCTGGACCGTCTACCAAGTGCTCGAACAGTATATGCGTGGAGTGCAGCGCGAGAACGGCTATCTGGAGATCAGGACGCCGCAGGTGGTCGACCGCAGCCTGTGGGAGAAGTCCGGGCACTGGGCGAACTATGCCGAGAATATGTTCACCACCGAGTCGGAAAGTCGCGATTACGCCATCAAGCCGATGAACTGCCCGTGCCACGTGCAGGTCTTCAATCAGGGCCTGAAGAGCTACCGCGAGCTGCCGATGCGTCTGGCCGAATTCGGCGCTTGCCACCGCAATGAGCCGTCCGGTGCTCTGCACGGCATCATGCGGGTGCGCGGCTTCACGCAGGACGATGCGCACATCTTTTGCACCGAAGAGCAGATGCAGGCCGAATCCGCCGCCTTCATCAAGCTGACCCAGCAGGTCTATGCCGACTTCGGCTTCCAGGATATCCAACTGAAGCTTTCCACTCGTCCGGAGAGGCGCGTCGGCTCCGACGACCTGTGGGATCGTGCCGAGGGGGCGTTGGCCGCGGCTCTGGAGACTGCCGGCTTGCCCTATGATCTGCAGCCGGGCGAGGGTGCCTTCTATGGGCCGAAGATCGAGTTTTCCCTGAAGGACTGCCTGGGGCGTGTCTGGCAGTGCGGTACCCTGCAGCTTGATTTCAACCTGCCGGTCCGCCTCGGCGCCGAGTACGTCAGCGAGAACAACGACCGCCAGCATCCGGTGATGTTGCACCGAGCAATCCTGGGTTCCTTCGAGCGTTTCATCGGCATCCTGATCGAGCACTACGAAGGTGCTTTCCCGGCCTGGCTGGCCCCGACCCAGGCGGTGATCATGAATATCACCGATAAGCAGGGCGAGTTCGCGCTTGAAGTCGAGCGGCTGCTCAATCAAGGCGGTTTTCGTGCCAAGTCCGACTTGAGAAACGAAAAGATCGGTTTTAAAATTCGCGAGCATACTTTGCTCAAGGTTCCCTATCTCTTGGTGATCGGAGATCGGGAGGTTGAGACGCGAGCCGTAGCTGTGCGCACCCGCGAAGGTATCGATCTGGGCTCGATGCCAATCGAGCAATTTCGCGAGATGCTGGCGCAGGCGGTTGCCCGGCGTGGTCGCCAAGAATTGGAGTAATCATTATTAAGCGTGAAATGAGACAAGATAGAAAAGCTCAACCGAAAGCTCCGATCAACGAGAATATCTCGGCACGCGAGGTTCGGTTAATTGGAGTGGACGGCGAGCAGATTGGCATCGTCTCGATTGATGAAGCGCTTCGCGTAGCGGAAGAAGTTAAGCTGGATCTGGTGGAGATTTCCGCGGACGCAGTACCGCCCGTATGTCGGATCATGGACTACGGCAAGCATCTGTTCGAAAAGAAGAAGCAGGTCGCTGCGGCGAAGAAGAACCAGAAGCAGGTCCAGATCAAGGAAATCAAGTTTCGTCCAGGGACGGAAGAAGGGGATTACCAGGTAAAACTACGCAACCTGGTACGTTTCCTGAGCGAGGGGGACAAGGCCAAGGTATCCCTGCGATTCCGCGGCCGTGAGATGGCTCACCAGGAGCTGGGCATGGAGCTGTTGAAGCGGGTCGAAACCGACCTCGTCGAATACGGCGCCGTCGAACAGCATCCGAAGATGGAAGGACGCCAACTGATCATGGTCATCGCCCCCAAAAAGAAAAAATAACCCACCAGGGCACTGGCAGGCCTTGCGGTTATGCGTAATCACTCAATGCGGAGTATCCGAACATGCCAAAGATGAAAACCAAGAGCGGTGCCAAGAAGCGCTTCAAGCCGACTGCAAACGGCTTCAAGCACAAGCACGCTTTCAAGAGCCACATCCTGACCAAGATGACGACCAAGCGTAAGCGCCAGCTGCGCGGCACCTCGCTGATGCATCCGTCCGACGTCGCCAAAGTCGAGCGCATGCTGCGTGTTCGTTAATCCTGGTCAAGACTCTAGAAGGTAACTATTCATGGCTCGTGTTAAGCGTGGCGTCATCGCTCGTCGCCGTCACAAGAAAATCCTGAAACTCGCCAAGGGCTACTACGGTGCTCGCTCCCGCGTGTTCCGCGTCGCCAAGCAGGCGGTGATCAAGGCTGGCCAGTACGCCTACCGTGACCGCCGTCAGCGCAAGCGCCAGTTCCGCGCCCTGTGGATCGCCCGTATCAACGCTGGTGCCCGTCAGAACGGTCTGTCCTACAGCCGCCTGATCGCCGGCCTGAAGAAGGCGGCCATCGAGATCGACCGCAAGGTTCTGTCCGATCTGGCAGTGAACGAAAAAGCGGCGTTCGCCGCGATTGTCGAGAAGGCCAAAGCCGTCCTGGCTTAACCCCCGGCAATCACCGGGTTCGCCCGGTGCCGAACGTCACCGATAGGGGAAGAGCCTAGTGCTCTTCCCCTATTTCGTATCCGAGAAGGGGTTTTTGCAAAACCGAGCGTTGCGTTCCTGGCAGACCTCCTGCCGAGTGCGACAAGGTCAAAGCGGACGCCAGGACAGTTCTGCAAGACCCCCTGGAGGTTGTACATGGAAAACCTGGATGCACTGGTCTCGCAAGCGCTTGAGGCCGTGCAACATAGCGAAGACGTCAACGCCCTGGAACAGCTCCGGGTCCACTATCTCGGCAAGAAGGGCGAGCTGACCCAGCTGATGCAGACTCTGGGCAAGCTCTCGGCCGAGGAGCGCCCGAAGGCTGGTGCCCTGATCAATACTGCCAAGAGCAGCGTTCAGGATGCTCTCAATACGCGCAAGGCCGACCTCGAGTCCGCCGCGCTGGTCGCCAGGCTGGCTGCCGAGCGCATTGATGTGACCCTGCCGGGGCGCGGCCAGACTTCCGGCGGTCTGCATCCAGTGACCCGTACCCTCGAGCGAGTCGAGCAGTTTTTCACCCATATCGGCTACAGCGTTGCCGAAGGCCTGGAAGTCGAGGACGACTACCATAACTTCGAGGCGCTCAACATCCCCGGCCACCACCCGGCGCGGGCGATGCACGATACCTTCTACTTCAATGCCAACATGCTGCTGCGCACCCATACCTCGCCGGTTCAGGTACGCACCATGGAAAGCAGCCAGCCGCCAATCCGCATCGTCTGCCCGGGCCGCGTTTACCGCTGCGACTCGGATATCACCCACTCGCCAATGTTCCACCAGCTCGAGGGCCTGCTGATCGACGAGGACATCAGTTTCGCCGACCTCAAGGGCACCATCGAGGAGTTCCTCCGGGTGTTCTTCGAGAAGCCGCTGGGCGTGCGCTTCCGTCCCTCGTTCTTCCCCTTCACCGAGCCCTCGGCCGAAGTCGACATGCAGTGCGTGATGTGCGGCGGCCACGGTTGCCGGGTATGCAAGCACACCGGCTGGCTGGAGGTGATGGGCTGCGGCATGGTGCACCCCAACGTGCTGCGCATGTCTGGCATCGACCCGGAGAAGCACCAGGGCTTTGCCTTCGGCATGGGGATCGAGCGCCTGGCCATGCTGCGCTACGGGGTGAACGACCTGCGCCTGTTCTTCGACAACGACCTGCGCTTCCTCGCGCAATTCCGCTAGGGCCGCAACCGTAACCGAATTCTTTGGGAGAACAGGATGAAATTCAGCGAACAATGGCTGCGGGACTGGGTCAACCCGCCGGTGTCCCGCGACGAACTGGTGGCCCGCCTGTCCATGGCCGGTCTCGAGGTCGACAGCGTCACGCCGGTGGCCGGCGCCTTTTCCGGCGTGGTGGTGGGTGAAATCCTTTCCACCGAGCCGCACCCGGACGCCGACAAGCTGCGCGTCTGCCAGGTCGGCAACGGCAGCGAGACCTTCCAGGTGGTCTGCGGTGCGCCCAACGCCCGCCCGGGAATCAGGATTCCCTTCGCCATGATCGATGCGGTGCTCGGCGAGGATTTCAAGATCAAGAAGGCCAAGCTGCGTGGCGTGGAGTCCTTCGGCATGCTCTGTTCGGCGGCCGAGCTCAAGATCAGCGAGGAAAACGACGGCCTGCTGGAGCTGCCGGCCGACGCGCCGGTAGGGCAGGACATCCGCAGCTACCTCAACCTGGACGATGCCAGCATCGAGGTGGACCTGACCCCCAACCGCGGCGACTGCCTGTCCCTGGCCGGCCTGGCCCGCGAGGTGGGCGCGCTCTACGGCGCTCCGGTCAGTCATCTGCCGATCGCCGCGGTGCCGCCGCTGCATGACGAAGTGCGCCGGGTCGAGGTGCTGGCGCCCAAGGCCTGCCCGCGCTATCTGGGCCGCGTGGTGCGCAACGTCGACCTGTCGCGGCCGACCCCGCCGTGGATGGTCGAGCGCCTGCGCCGCTCCGATATCCGCGCCATCGACCCGGCGGTTGACGTCACCAACTACGTGATGCTCGAATTGGGCCAGCCGATGCATGCCTTCGATCTCGCCGAAATCCACGGCGGCATCCGCGTGCGCATGGCTGAGGAGGGCGAGAAGCTGGTCCTGCTCGATGGCCAGGAGGTCAGTTTGCGCGCCGACACCTTGGTGATCGCCGACCACCAGCGCGCCCTGGCCATCGCCGGTGTGATGGGCGGCGAACACAGCGGCGTTGCCAGCGGTACCCGCGATCTGTTCCTCGAAAGCGCCTTCTTCGACAGCATCGCCATCGCTGGCAAGGCCCGTTCCTACGGCCTGCACACCGATGCCTCGCACCGTTTCGAGCGAGGTGTCGACTGGCAGCTGGCTCGCGAAGCGATGGAGCGTACCACCGCGCTGCTGCTGGAGATCGTCGGCGGCGAGCCCGGCCCCATTATCGAGGTGGCTGATCGGTCGAGCCTGTCGCAGGTAGCGCCGATCACCCTGCGTGCCGAGCGTATCGAGCAGATGCTCGGGATGCGGATGGAGCCGGGCGAGGTCGAACGCCTGCTTGTCGCGCTGGGGCTGAGGCTCAGTGGCGGTGTCGCTGGCGAGTGGCAGGTCGAGGTGCCTAGTCATCGTTTCGATATCGCTCTCGAGGTGGATCTGATCGAGGAGCTCGGCCGCCTGCATGGCTACAACAACCTGCCGGTCCGTTACCCGCAGGCACGCTTGGCTCCGCAAGCGTGCGTTGAGGCCCGCGGCGAACTGCCGGTGCTGCGCCGTCTGCTGGTCGCGCGCGGCTACCAGGAGGCGATCACCTACAGCTTCATCGATCCCAAGCTGTTCGAGCTCTTCACTCCGGGCGTCGAGCCGCTGACCCTGGCTAATCCGATCTCCGCGGACATGGCGGCCATGCGGGCCTCGCTCTGGCCGGGACTGGTCAAGGCGCTGCAGTACAACCTGAACCGCCAGCAGTCCCGCGTGCGTCTGTTCGAGAGCGGCCTGCGCTTCGTCGGTCAGTTGGGCGACCTCAAGCAGGAACCCGTGCTGGCTGGCGCCATCACCGGCAGCCGCCTGCCGGAGAGCTGGAGCCATGGCCGGGATGCGATGGACTTCTACGATGCCAAGGCCGATGTGGAGGCCCTGCTCGCGGCTGCCGGTGCTGCCGATGAATACCGCTTCGTCAGCGGCGAGCATCCAGCCCTGCATCCGGGACAGGCGGCGCGGATCGAGCGCGAGGGGCGTCTGGTTGGCTTCCTCGGCGCCCTGCATCCCGAGTTGGGCAAGACGCTGGGGCTGGACCAGCCGATCTTCCTGTTCGAACTGGTCCTGGCGGAAATCACTGCCGGTCGTCTGCCGGCCTTTCACGAACTTTCGCGCTTCCCCGAAGTCCGTCGGGACCTGGCCCTGATCGTCGATCATGACACTCCGGCGGAGGCGGTGCTGCAGGTCATTCGCGAAGCGGCTGGTGAATACTTGACCGACCTCCGACTGTTCGACGTCTATCAGGGTAAAGGCATTGATCCGCAAAGAAAAAGCCTGGCAGTCGGCTTGACCTGGCAACATCCATCGCGCACTCTTAACGATGATGAGGTGAACAGCACAACCCAGAACATCCTCACCTCGCTGGAAGAAAGGTTCAACGCGACGTTAAGGAAGTAGCGTATGGGGGCTCTGACGAAAGCTGAGATGGCGGAACGTCTCTACGAGGAGCTTGGCCTGAATAAACGGGAAGCCAAGGAATTGGTGGAGCTGTTCTTCGAGGAAATCCGCCAGGCACTGGAGCACAACGAACAGGTCAAATTGTCCGGCTTCGGCAATTTCGATCTGCGCGACAAGCGCCAGCGGCCCGGTCGCAACCCCAAGACTGGGGAGGAGATCCCGATCACGGCACGGCGTGTTGTCACCTTTCGTCCAGGGCAAAAGCTGAAAGCCAGGGTTGAAGCCTATGCTGGAACCAAGCCATAACGACGAACTGCCTCCCATACCCGGGAAGCGTTACTTCACCATCGGCGAGGTCAGTGAGCTTTGTGCAGTCAAGCCGCATGTGCTGCGTTACTGGGAGCAGGAATTCCCCCAGATCAATCCGGTCAAGCGCCGAGGTAACCGGCGCTACTATCAGCGTCAGGATGTGCTGATGATCCGGCATATCCGGGCCCTGCTGTACGAGCAGGGCTTCACCATCGGCGGGGCGCGGTTACGACTCTCCGGCGATGAGGCCAAGGAAGAGACGACCCAATATCGGCAGTTGATCCGGCAGACAATCGCCGAGCTTGAAGACGTTCTCCAGGTTTTGCGCAAATAGTCAAAACCTCAAAAAAATCTTCCACTTTTCAGAAGCTTAATATATAGTTCGACCCGCCTCAGCGAGCTGGGGCGAAGAAGTCGGGGCGTAGCGCAGCCTGGTAGCGCACTTGCATGGGGTGCAAGGGGTCGAGTGTTCGAATCACTCCGTCCCGACCAATAAATTCAATGACTTAGGCCGGTTGAGTAATCACCGGCCTTTTTCATGCCTGTGATTTGGGCTTTCTGGTTGCCAATTGAGATTGGCTGACGCAAATGAGGGAGATAGGATTCGTCTGTGATGGTGAAGTGCCATTTGAGCCAGTGTGACGGCTGATAGCTAATCCGGATGAATAGGGTGGCATATGGAGTTGACCGACAACATGAAAAGACTGCTTGGGGTAAATCTTGAAGGCCGCCTCCCCAGAGTCCATGAATGTGTGTCTCTCCGCCGGTAGCAATGGAGCATGGGTAGTCCGGTGAATACCCTGAACCCCCATGCTCCGCATGGCAACAATCGCCGGCGTCGAGGTAGCCGTCAAACTCCATATTGCACGGGGCGACGACCTCGACGCCGGGGATGGCCGAGGGGCTACCCCCCTTATGCTTGCCGCGGCCCGAAAGAAAAGGCTATGTCTGAGTTAGCTGTTGCATAGCTGCTCGCCCCAGCGCCTCCCTCAAGCAAATCAATGGATTGAGCTGCGTCTTGTAGCGCTCGAGCAGGCGGCGCCATCCAAGGTAATAGGTCAGGTACTTGGTGGCCACCCCATGAAAGGGAGTCATCCAGCCCTTCAGGCGGCTGTCGTAGGCGTTCACGTTCTGGATGTGAAAAGGCCCGTCGACCCTGCGCTTCTGGCTCGGATTGACCGGCCGATGGGTGATGCCTTCTGCCTTGGCAAA